>JAFMDF010000265.1 GCA_017857395.1 Bacteroidota bacterium
ATATTGAGCCTAAAAGAAGAAGTTGGTGATAATTTGGATAGCCCACCGGGAACTTGGGAACATTATAAATCTTGTGCGCCTCCTTGGATGTACTTATTTAGCAAGAAAACAGCAAGATGATAAAACCAAAAAAATTAAATCGAGGGGACAAAGTCGCTACCATTTCGCTTTCTTGGGACGGCACAGGTGAAAAATATTGCTGGTTTAATAGTCGGACAACCTTTGGATAATACCTTTGCTAAAGAATATGAGGCAACTTTATTAAAGATAATTCGAGAAAAAGAAAGTTTGGTCGATTTACCAATTATTACCCGCATGGACTTTGGGCATACTTGTCCTACATTTACTTTGCCTTATGGCATTACTGCGGAGATTGATTGTGAGGAACAGACTTTTTCTATTATTGAAAATACTTTGAGAACGTAAAAAATTCAAAGAATTATAGAAGAGTGACAACACTTTCAGTCTCGAAGAGGCGACATATAATAACCTAGGGTGCAAACCCTAGGGTCTACATATAAGAAATATAACAAACATGGAAGGGATATTAACACCAAGCGTAAAAATATGCTGTATTAGTAGCACCCAAGAAGCCCAATTAGCGATTAAATACGGTGCGTCTGCAATAGGTTTAGTTGGAAACATGCCAAGTGGGCCAGGGGTAATTAGTGATGATTTAATTCGAGTAATAGCTCAAGATATATCACCACCAATTGCTACTTTTCTATTGACTAGTGAAACAGACGCTGCTGCTATTATTAAACATTATCAAAAAGCACAAACGAGTACCATTCAAATAGTCGATGCTTTACAAATAGGCACTTATCAACAAATAAGAGAAGGTCTGCCACATGTAAAATTAGTACAAGTCATCCATGTGATTGATGAAAAATCTGTAGCAGAAGCCATTCAAATTTCAAAACAAGTCGATATTATTTTATTGGATAGTGGCAATCCTAATCTAAAAGTAAAAGAACTAGGTGGTACAGGGCGAACGCATAACTGGGAGCTAAGTAAACAGATTCGAGCAGCCATTGATATTCCTTTGTTTTTAGCAGGAGGTTTGAAAGCTAGTAATGTTCGAGCAGCTATTGAAACCGTCCAACCTTATGGCTTGGATTTATGTAGTGGAGTTCGTACAAACGGGCATTTGGATAAAGCTAAATTAGCGGCGTTTTTTGAAGCTGTTAATGGGAATAGCTAATATAAAATGAGAGACAATTTAAGTATATGAATAATAAGAAAATCTACATTCAGGAAGCTGAAAAAAAACATACTGCTGAATTAATTGAATATGTGAAGAAAGTTGCAGATGAAACAGATTTTCTCACATTTCGGGGAAGTGAATTCGCTAAAACCATTGAATAATATTGACCTTATCTAAAATAATATTTTTTTCATTACTCAAACAAAAAGACATGCTATCTACTAAATATGACAACATTATCTGGGATTGGAACGGTACGATATTGACTTATGTTTAGGCATTGCCAACCAAATGCTAGCCAATCATCAAGATACCCCTTTAGACATGGAGCGTTACCGAAATGCTTTTGGTTTTCCAATTACGGGTTATTATGAAAAGATTGGCATTGATTTAAAAAAGGAATCATTTGAAGTATTGACCGAAAAATTTGTCCAGCAATATAATGAAGGCATCAAAAGTTGCCATTTATTTGAAGTGGTCAAACCAATACTCAATCAATTCAAAACAAAGGGGCAAACGCAGTTTATTTTGACCGCTGCTCATTTAGATTTAGTGATACCACTATTGCAACAATTTGATATTTTACATCATTTTGAACAGGTAGAAGGCGTTGATAATTATCACGCTAAAGGTAAAATTAATAGAGAGGTTCAACTGATGCAGGACCATAGTATCCAACCCGAAAAAACAGTTTTAATTGGTGATACTTATCATGATTTTGAAGTAGCTAGTGCGATGAATATTGATTGTATTTTAGTAGCAGATGGACATCAGTCAAAGGAACGATTAGTTGATTTTACCAATGGGGAGATTTTAGTATTGAATAACTTAAATGAATTAATTTAACAACCTATAATAATGAACCAACCTATAATTCTAACCTCCAAAAGACTAACCCTAAGCATCCCAAAATTAGCAGACATTCCAGCCATCGTCCAATACGCTGGTCACGAGAAAGTAGCTGCGACTACGCAAAATATGCCGCATCCATATGCTAAGGAAGATGCACTTTTTTGGATAGATATGGCGGCAGAAGGCTTACAAGTTCAATCTAATTATATCTTTGGTATTCGTTTAAATGACAATAATCAATTCCTTGGCGGTATAGGCATTGCGATTGACAAAGTTCACAATCGAGGAGAAATCGGCTATTGGATAGGCGTACCTTTTTGGAATAAAGGCTATGCGACAGAAGCGACTAAACTGGTTTTACAATTTGGTTTTGAGCAACTAAAGTTGAATAAAATCCATGCGGTTCATTTGATAGGGAATGATTCTTCTGGAAAAGTAATGATTAAAAATGGGATGATTAAAGAAGGGGAATTGAAGGAACATTATAAAAAGGGGGACGAGTATCGAAGTGTGCTACAATATAGATTGACGAGGAGGGAGTATGAAGCTTTAAAGAGACATTAGTTACCTTGGTTCGTAATTTAACACATAGCCACAATAGCATTAGCACATAGTCCATATAGTTTTTAGAAGCTCTTATTTGGAAAACAGTATTTGTTTTGTTAGATTTACTCTTATTATCCAATTAGAAAACTACAAAATCATGAGAAAACTAACAAAAAAATACTTAGACCAACTTACCTTTGATATTATAGGCGCAGCCATAGAAGTACATAAAATATTAGGCCCTGGTTTGATGGAAAGTGATTATGAAGAAGCTTTTTTAATTGAGTTGGGTATACGTGGCTTTAAATTTACTACTCAAAAAACAGTCGAGCGAAATTATAAAGGACATCAATTAAAGCGAAAACTTAGGTTTGATGTTTTGGTAGAAGATCTAGTAGTAGTGGAATTAAAAGCGATTCAAAAAGTACTTCCAATCCATGAAGCAATAACGATCTCTTACATGAAACATCTTAAAGTACCAAAAGGCATCATAATTAATTTTCACGTCAATAATATTTTTTACGAAGGGCAAAAAACCTTTGTTAATGAATATTATGCCCAACTCCCAGATGAATGAAAAGTTCATCAACTCACTCTTTTTTGCTACAAACTACCCTATCTAGCTATTCAAACTCTATGAACTATGTGTAAGCACTATTGTGACTATGTGTAAAAAATCCTATCGTTATTCAGCTAAAAAATCAGATTTACTTCAAAAAGCAAGCGCCATTTCTACCTAAACATTCCTTACCTTTACGGCTTTATTTTTTCTTAGATAAAACCAATTCTACCATGCAATTTTTGAAAGCCCTACCTCTTTATCTTTTAGTATCACTTCTTTTGCCATTGGAATTATTTGCCCAAGGAAACATTAGTAAGGAAGAACGTCCGACCACTCAGGCGGTTCTAATTTCTGAAAAACCAGTCATAGACGGCGAAGTGTTAACCGACCCATTATGGCTAAAAGTAAATACGGTTGGTGCATTATCGCAGAATCAACCTAATTGGGGCGAACCTGCCTCTGAAAAGACGGATATTCGGATAGCTTATGATGCAACAACTTTTTATTTATCCGTTGTTTGTTATGATTCGACACCAGAAGCGTTGGTTGTTTCGGATGCTCGAAGAGATGCTGATTTATCAGGAACAGATGCTTTCTTGTTTATTTTAGATACTTATAAAGATAGTCAAAATGGGTTTGTTTTTGGCACCAATTCGGTAGGGATTGAATATGATGCGCAAGTGGATAATGAAGGGCAAGGAAACTTTAATAATAATCGGCAACAAGGCGGCGTGATTGGTGGATTTAACTTGAATTGGGATGCTTCTTGGCAAGTCAAAACGAAAGTAGGGGAATTTGGTTGGAGTGCAGAATTTGCGATTCCATTTCGGACATTGCGGTTTAAATCAGGCGATAATACCACTTGGGGGATTAATTTTAGACGGAATATTCGGAAGACCAATGAAATAGCTTTTTGGTCTCAATTGCCACTTGGTTTAGATATGAAGCGTTTGTCTTTGGCAGGTACCTTAACTGGATTAAATATCAAAAACCCAGGTAATTTAAAAGTGATTCCTTATGTCTTAGGACGAGTAGATAGAGATTTTACCACTACAGATGGAAAGACAGAAACAAACGGTGAAATTGGGGTAGATGTGAAATATAGTGTTACACCAAGTATGACTTTAGATTTGACTTATAATACAGATTTTGCACAGGTAGAGGTAGATGACCAGCAAGTTAACTTAGACCGTTTTAATTTATTTTTTCCAGAAAAGCGACCTTTTTTCCTTGAAAATGCAGGATTATTTACCGTTGGTTCACCAGGAGAAGTCGATTTGTTTTTTAGTCGGCGAATTGGAATTGCTGATGGAGGTGTTCAAACGCCTATTATTGGAGGCGCTAGACTTTCAGGAAAAATTAGTAACAAAACCAATATTGGCTTTTTAAATATGTTGACGGATGATGTAGAATCATTAGGTATCAGCAAAAATAATTTTACAGTAGCGAGAGTCAATCATCAAGAAGGTCGTTCAGCAATTGGCGGTTTATTTGTTAATCGACAAGGTGTTGGGGATGATTTAGACGATGATTATAATCGAACGTATGCAGTAGATGGCCGTTTGGGTTTGGGTAAAAAAGCACAACTAACTGGTTATTTTGCCAAGACTAAATCTCCTGGCTTAGAAGGGAAAGACCATTCTTTTCAATTCAAATCGGACTATAATTGGAATGGGTGGAGAATGTTTGCAGGCTATACCGAAGTGGGGGAAAATTTCAATCCAGAAGTTGGATTTTTAGGCAGAGAAGGGGGATTTAAAAAAGTAGAAGGCTTAGTTTTTTATAATTGGCGAGATAAAAGAGACACTGGTACTTATTTAGAAAGTCGGCCACATATTTCTTATCGAGGGTATTGGGATGCTGAAAATAGGTTACAAACCAATTTTCTGCATGTAGACAATCATTGGGTTTGGAAAAATGCCTTTGAAGTACACACGGGGGTTAATTTTACGACCCAAGGCGTTTACGAATCCTTTGAAATTTCAGATGGTATTACTGTTCCCGCAGAGACTTATAACCATGCCGAATCTCAAATTGTGTTTATCACCAATCCGAGTAAACCTTTCTCTCTTAGTTCTAGACATATCAATGGTGGTTTTTTTGGTGGTACTCGATTGGCCAATAGTGTCTCTATTCGATTAATCTTAGGGGATAAATTTAATGCCGAATTTGGCCTCCAACATAATGATATTCGATTGCCAGAAGGTGATTTTACCGCAGATGTTTTTAGAAGTAAACTAGCTTATTCTTTTACACCGAATATTTTTGTACAAAGTTTGATACAATATAATTCCGTGGCAGATTTTTGGTCTGCGAATATTCGATTTGGTTGGTTACAGCAAGCGAATACTGGCTTATTTTTAGTTTATAATGAAAATCGTGGGCAATTATCTGATTTGGTTAGTGGGCCTTTGAATCGTAGTTTTATCGTTAAGTATAGTCGGGTTTTTGATGTTTTACGGTAGTTCTCTCTGTGTATTTCTCGGTGAATCTCTGTGGAATAGCCCTTCATATATAGTTGTTACACAGAGCTACTCAAAGTTTTCACAGAGTTTCGCAGAGGTAAGATTCATTTTAAGAAAAGAGCCATTTATTGACGAGCAAATCTAATTTTATCCTAGAGGGCATATAGTTTTTTGACGAATATAGTTTAGTATATTATGAAATATGAATTGCCTAAAGTAGCCAAACTAGAAAATGGGCGTAGAATCGCTATAGGAGATATACATGGATGTTTTCAAACTTTTAAGGCATTAATTACGACCATCAATCCGACAAAGACTGACCAAATCTTCATTCTAGGAGATATAATTGACAAAGGAAAACATAGTAAAGAAGTGGTAGATGTTATCATGGATTTCCAAACAGTAGGTTATTCTTTTTATGTTGTTAGAGGGAATCATGAACAAGCTTTTTTAAGTGCTTACCAATGTGGATTTGAGTTTTTTGTTACCTATTTAGACGAAAATCAAACAGATGATTTTTTAGAAGATTTAGAAAAGTATTTAACTTTTTTTAGTGAATTACCCTACTGTTTGGATTTAGGAGATTGGTTAGTCTGTCATACCCCCTTTTTGATTAACGAACAGAGTTTGTATAGAGGGATGAAAGGCTTATTTCCAAAAATTAATTTTGAACTAAAAGACCTCCCTACTAAAAAACAAGTTACGGGTCATATTGTAGAGACTTTGGAAGTGATTCAGCAATCCATTGCTCAAAAAAATCAAGTTATTTTACTAGATAGTGGTTGTGTTTATAAAGAGAATGAAGGACTAGGCTATCTTTCGGCATTTGATTTGGATAATTATGAATTGATTACGCAAGAAAATATCGACTAAAAATAATTATTATGAATCTTAGAAACTTTGAAATCACCGTCGAAACCAAAATTTGTGATAGAGGGTTTAGGTATTATGAAAATAAAGCGGTAACCGAAATTGAACAAGTAGAAAAAGGAGAGTTTACCGCCACCGTAGAAGGTTCAGAAGAATATACGGTTTTTATAAAATTGGATGAGCAGCAATTTGTAGTCAACCATAGTTGCGATTGTCCTTATGATTGGGGCGATGTTTGTAAACATGAAGTGGCAGTAATGTATTATATAAAAAACGCCCAATTATACAACCAACCGCTAGAGGAAGGTACTTTCCATAAAATAAAAACAGATTTGGCGCAATTGAGTAAGAAAGAGTTGATCGCAATTATTATCAATTTGAGTAAAAAGAATCGGCTAGCAAAAGAAGATTTGTTATTTGAATTGGGGCATTCCTAAAATAAAACTGGTATCATAGATGCTTAGCCTATGAAGGGTTTTCTTATAAAAATCTCAGTACCTAAAAAATTAAGTCAAAGACTTGAAAAATATCGACTCGAAGATACAATCTTCGAATATCGGCTCCAAAGTTGGATTGAAATTCGATGCCGATGGTCGAAGTTTGCAACTTCGACCCAGTATTTTTCATGTTTTCAACATGATTTCCTGTAAAATCATTTTTATAAGAAAACCCTATTAGCCTATGTTACCAGTTAAGGCAATCGCATAAAAAACGATATTTTAAGGTTTTATCTTAAAATCAATATTTTTCACCATTGTATGGTGTCTTATTACGATATATTTTATAATTTAAGCGCTAAAACAACGCTCATTAAAATATACTTTGAAACAAATGAAGCAGAGTTGTTAACAGACAGGCAATGGCTATTGAGCGCTAGTAGACAATCATTAAAAATGTTCCCTTAAATAACGGATGAATACTTCTACATTTTATTTTTTAATCCATACTAAGTTTTGATTTTATCATTTTCTTTTTATATTTGTAAACATAGACAAACTTACACCCCTCTCTTTGTCTTTCATTCCATAGTATTCGGTTGTTAGCTTCAAAAAAGCTATTTCAAAAAAATAACAATAAAAAAACTAAGTCTATTTTCTGTTAATAGGCTAGCATAACAAAGAATAATTCTTTCTTATGCCAATAAAGTAAAGCAGAATAACAAGAACAGGCTAACGAATTGGGCAAAGTAAAACAATTAATTAGCCATTTTGACTTTATCTTTTTCCGCTATACTTCGTTGAAAATGCTCGCCATAGCGGTGCTATGTCTGTGCTTTTCGCCTCGTCTAAGCAAAAAAATATTTCCTCAGAATGACCATTTTATTAATTTATTTTGCCTTGACAGAACAACTATTATTAGCCTACTCTCCCCTCAAAGCAACCGACCGCCAAATTGAATTAAAATATAGTAAACGGTTTCTAATGAATAGATAATCTATAACGGGTAATTATAGTATCATCTATCAAAATTTTAGTTAATAGTGACCATTTCGACTAAATATCAGTTGAGATGGTCCTTTTTCTAACTTAATACTTCCTGCAAATATGTTTACTTATTAAACTATTAGGAGATTAAAAAAATATCACTTAACTTTATTTAGTTTTTAAGAACTTCCCCTCATTTTTTAAAAATATCCACCACTTACATTAATTATTAGAGCGCAAACCTATGCTTGGGTTCAATAGTATTTATCTATTGAGGCCTTTACTAATAATAGCTATTTTTTTAAAAGAAAACGGTTAAAAAATAGGTATTGCCCTTGTTGAGGAATAGTAATTTATTGCTCACCCTCAAAAAACAGCAGCTATATGCGATTATGGAATCTAGTCAAAAGACCTCAGATACCCTAGTTTTTTTATGTCTTTTGATTAACCATTCATACATCTTATTTCTTAATTCATATTTTTAAAAATCTACGTATGAAACACCTAAATCCCCTTTTTCTGCCCCCCTAGTTCCAAATTCAATAGGAGCAGGCTATACTTCTCCTATTAAAAAAAGACAAAAAATATCAACAAACTAAGAATTGATAATGAGCTTATTTACCCAATAAGTTCAAGACGTCAAAGACTAAAAACTAAAATTATGAACAACAAGTACTTTAAATTAAGGCTATTCCAATCCGCCTTTTTATTATTTTTTATGCTCGGCATGAGTATGACTGCCTTTACCCAAAGTGGCAGTAGTGGAAGTGGCTCAGGGAGCAACAGCGGTGATTGCTGTGACCAAGGTGGTAAACCAGAACAAATTACTTTCCGCTATGTAGGTGGAAGTTGTAGCAGCTCAACCGATTCACAAGGATCAAAATTTGATTGTGATGGTGGTTCTGCAACCGCAGGATCTGTTTACATAGAAGTCGATGATTTCTTTGACGGAACAGTCAACTTAGGGGAAACTTTTACTTTAGATTCCGATGGTGACAAATTTGATTCAGGGACAGAAATCATCATTAGAACTAGTCAAGGAGGCAGTCGCCTACAAACCCTTGATTTTCATACCTCTTGTTCTGCGCCAATTGTTCCAGGTGAACAATTTGGAGCGTTATTACTAGAAAGAGTTGTTTTTGATAACGGCTTAGTATGTACGCCTCCTGCTCCACCAGAAGAATGCCCATTACCATCTATTAGTGCTCCAACAAGTCCAGTTATTAGCACAAGTGGTAATTTCTGTACGAATCAACCCGTAACTTTTTCTGCTCCAGATTTAGGCTTCCCTTGTTTGGAATACACTTGGAATTTTGGCGCAAATGCCAGCCCTCAAACCTTTGTAGGAAATGGTCCAATAAGCGTCACCTTTTCAACAATTGGAAGTCGTCAGATTTCTTTAACCATTGATAATAATTGTACTGACAACGGAAATGGTGGAAATAACTCTGGTAGTGGTTCTAGTGGAAGTGGCTCTTCTGGTTCTGGTAGCGGCAGTAATAATTCTGGCTCTGGTAGCGGTTCTTCTGGTTCTTCTGGTTCTTCTAGTTCTGGGAATAATAGTTTTGTCAACCTAGTTATTTGCCCACAAGGAGGCGTAAACAATAATTCTGGTAGTGGCTCTTCTGGTAGCGGATCTTCCGGTTCTGGTAGTGGCAGTAATAATTCTGGCTCTGGTAGCGGTTCTTCTGGTTCTTCTGGTTCTGGCTCTTCGAGCAATAATAACGGAGGAAATGGAAATGAAGCTTGTGTACCGTGTAGAAGAACAGTTAGTATTACGATCAACGTAGAAAATTGTAACCAACCTAATCCAAGTATGATTGGAGACATGGTTTTCAATGATTTGAATGGTAACGGGATTATGAATAACGGAGAACCTGGTATTTCAGGCGTTACGGTAACCCTAAGCAAAGATAATGGGCAGTTTATTGGACAAGCAACTTCTGACTTTTTTGGTAAGTATAAATTTAATAATGTAATGCCAAATATGTCTTATAAGTTAACTTATACCAATCTACCAGCAGGATTTAGTTTCACTACCCAGAATCAAGGAGGCAATGAGGATAACGATTCCGATGCCAATCCATCTACAGGAATGACAGATCCTATTTTCATTAATCCTGGAGATATGCGGCTTGATCAAGATGTAGGATTAGTTCAAGGCAATCCAAATCAGGCAAGTGTGGGAGATAAAGTTTTTGCGGATAATAATGGTAACGGTATCCAAAATAATGGCGAACCTGGTATTGGAGGCGTAACCGTCAAGTTACAAGATTCTAATGGCAACACGTTACAACAAACGACCACTAGTGGCGATGGTAGTTATTCTTTTACTGGCTTAACACAAGGCTTGTATAAGGTCATGTTCAATACGCCAAATGGATTCGTCATCACAATGCCTAAACAAGGCGGAAATGATGAGAGGGATTCAGATGTACAGAATAACCAAATGACCAATGCATTCTTTGTTGGCGAAGGGCAAACTTTAACCAATATTGATGCGGGTTATATTCCGAGTCAACCTAATAATGGAATTATTGGAGATAGAGTTTTTGCAGACAATAATAATAACGGACAACAAGACAATGGCGAACCTGGCATTGGTGGGGTAACCGTAAAATTACAAGACTCTAATGGCAATACCCTACAAACAACCACAACTAGTGGTAATGGTAGTTATAGCTTTACTGGCTTAGTTTCTGGTAATTATAAGGTGATGTTCAATACACCAAATGGCTTTACCCAATCTCCTGCAAATGTAGGCAATGATGCAACCGATAGTGATAATCAGTCTAATCAAATGACCGATCCATTTTTCTTAGGAAGTGGGGAGGTTAATAATACTATTGATGCAGGATTTGTACCTGACCAGCCTAATACGGGTGCAAGTATTGGAGATAAAGTCTTTGTAGATAATAATGGAAATGGTATACAGAATGGAAATGAACCAGGGATTAGTGGTGTAACGGTTAAGTTGCAGGATTTAAATGGTACTATTTTACAACAAACAACTACGAATGGCAGCGGTAATTATAGTTTTACTGGTTTAGATCAAGGCTTGTATAAGGTCATGTTTAATACGCCAAATGGATTCGTTATCACGATGCCAAAGCAAGGAGGTAATGATGCAAACGATTCGGATGTACAAAACACTCAAATGACCAACCCATTTTATCTTGGAGAAAATCAAGATAGAACAGATATAGATGCAGGGTATATCCCAGATCAATCTAATAATAATGCCAGCGTTGGAGATAGAGTTTTTGCGGATAATAATAATAACGGACAACAAGACAATGGCGAACCTGGTATTGGTGGAGTAACGGTCAAGTTACAAGACAGCAATGGCAATACCCTACAAACAACCACTACTGGTGGCGATGGTAGTTATGGTTTTACAGGATTAGCTGCTGGTAATTATAAAGTCATGTTCAATACACCAAATGGCTTTACCCAATCTCCTGCTAATGTCGGTAATGATGCAACCGATAGTGACAATCAGTCCAATCAAATGACCGATCCATTTTTCTTATCTGATGGCGAAAATAATCCAACAATTGATGCAGGATTTGTGCCTATCCAACCTAATAATGGTAGCATTGGGGATAAAGTTTTTGCTGATAATAATAATAATGGACAACAGGATAATGGCGAGCCTGGTATTGGTGGCGTAACCGTCAAATTGCAAGACAGCAATGGCAATACTTTACAGACTACGACAACAAATGGAAATGGTAAATATCAATTTAATAATGTTCCGCAAGGGTCGTATAAAGTAATGGTAAACATACCAAATAACTTTAATGCCGCACCAATGAATGTTGGCAATGATGCCACCGATAGTGATATTGGGGCAAATGGTATGACCAATGTCTTTTTCTTAAATCAAGGTCAAAATGACCCTACGGTAGATGCTGGTTTAGTGCCTCAAGGTAATACTGGTAAAGCAAGCGTAGGAGATAGGACATTTAGAGATAATAATGGCAATGGTATCCAAGATCCAGGAGAACCAGGCGTTCCAGGAGTGTATGTACAATTGAATGATAGCAATGGTAGTTTCATTGCCTTTAAAATTACAGACCAAAATGGTCAATATCAATTTACAGACTTAGACCCAGGAACTTATCAATTAAAAATGGTTGGTCAACCAGGGGATTTGATTCCTTCTCCAAAAGATCAAAGTAGCAATGATAGTGAGGATAGTGATATTAATTTGTTAGGATTTACAGATTTCTTCACCTTGAGTGCTGGAGAAAACAATCCAACTTTGGACGGAGGATTTTCTCCGAGAGATGCTGTTCCTCAAGGTTGTGAAATCACCGCTACTATCAGTAATGTCCAATGTGATGGTAACACTTATTCCTTTGATGTTACCGTTAATGGATCAAATACTGGCGACTGGGGTTGGGACATCGGCGAATTTGGTTTATTTACCCAAAATTATGGTACAACTAGAAGAATCACAGGTGTTAGTGGCAGCAAAACAATTGTTGTTAGAGATCATGATATAGCAGGTTGTGAAACGACCGTTACCGTGAATCCTCCTAACGGATGTGGTGACGGTGGTAATACTGGCGGCGGAACAGGCACTTGTTCAGACATTAATATCAGCGGCAGTAATGGACAAGTTACCATTAGTGGCCTTACCGCAGCAATAGAAATCACTAAGATTTTTGATGCTAATTGGAATTTGATTTATGAATGTTCAGGCAACTGCCCAAGTACGGTTCAGGAAAATGTGAACAATGGAGATTATAATGTGCAAGTACAATTCTATACTGCTCAATGGGGATTCATTTGCGAAAAGCAAGAAAGAGTAACTGTTGGTGGTGGCGGCGATAACGGCGGCGGCGACAATGGTGGTGGAGATAATGGCGGTGGAGATAGTAGTGGCGGTGATTGTAATAACATCAACGTTCAATCAGGAAATGGTCAAATTACTGTTTCTGGTTGGTCTGCTCCAGTAGCTATTGTTAAGATTTTCAATCCTGACTATAGTCTTGCTAAAGAATGTACAGGTAATAATTGTGCTGGACCAATTACTGCGACCGGTCTAGCTGCTGGTAGATACCATATTGACATCCAATTATATACCGCTGGATGGCAATCTATCTGTAATTTCACCCAAGACGTAAATATGGGCGGCAGTTCTTTAGTTGCGCCAAATACAGGAACAGGATTGAGGTTAACAAATAATAACC
>JAFMDF010000266.1 GCA_017857395.1 Bacteroidota bacterium
TAATCGGACATTTATCTCCTCAAAAAAGCGGACATTTATCTTACAAAGTGACACCTTTTTCCCTCCAACATAAGTTGCCAGAATAGATGCATCCTTTATCTGTTCGGGCGCAATTGTTCGAATATCTCGATCAATAATCACAAAGTCTGCTAATTTTCCTTTTTCGATACTCCCTTTTTTGTCCTCATCAAGACTGGCATAAGCTGCATTTTGAGTGTAAGCTATCAAAGCCTGTTCCACCGTAATTTTCTGCTCAGGCACTCATCCATTCGGATTTTCCCCATCAATTGTTTGGCGAGTAACCGCAGCGTAAATGCCTTCCAATGGGGTTGGAGGGGCAATAAACCAATTGCTACCAAAAGCAACTTTAGCCTTGGCATCACATTGGCCGCCAGAAAAGCAAAAGGCTTGCCATTGGGTACGCCTAAGAATTTAACGGATAGTGGTCGGCAAAAAGCATGGGCCGCTAATCGAGCGAAAGCCGCTAATAATACGAACAACAACCGAGCAGCGATGTTGATAACGGAATACAAGAAACAGGGGATGGCATTACAAGCGATTGCTGATTTATTGACTACCTTTTTGTACGTACTCACTTTTTTTCTAATCAACCGATTTCTAAAGCGGCAACGATTGCCCGTATCCGTCGTATTTCAAAATCCTCCCTAGTCCCCACTTTACAAAAATCTGCTACTGACTTCTGGAGATGGAATTTTGCAATAAGTTTTTTCGCTAAAGAAAATATAGCGTTTTTGGGCAAAGATTCGATATATCCAATCTCGAAGGAATTTCGGGATAAACCAGCACAACCTACCTACTAGCATCCAAAATCCACCCATTTGTTTTAATATATTCAAGATAGCAGTTGAGTAAAAAAAAGAATGACCTGCTATACAAAAGATAATACTGTCAATATTTTTTTTATGCTCAGGCAATTGCGCCCTCTTTTCTATACCTAAAGTTGAATTTAGTCCAGCGAAACAAATACGATTACGCTTATCGTTTTTAATAACAAAATGTATAAACCGATTGCAAATAAGACAATCACTGTCGAACAGGATAACTGGAACTGCTTCTTTTTTTGGAATTTTATTCATTGTGTTATAATAGCTATAAGGTTAAAACAAATTAAATGCCCCCTAACTTCATTCAATCATTGAAAATAGATTACTAAAAACCGTATCAACTTGTGTTTCTAGGACAAATTGGCTATCCATTATTTTAGCTTTACAGCGATGCTTTAATACATCAAATCCAATCACCGAATAAGATGGATGTTCCGCTAAAAAATGTATCGCTTCTGAGCGAACAATGGCACTATATAACAAGGTGTCATTAGTTGCTATATTTTGCAAATGTGCGATACGGGTACGATTAATGGGGTTTACTAAATACGTGATTGACCCTTCGTTAGATATAGTATGTGTATCAATTGAATCGCCAGATAATTGATATAATACGACCTTATTTGACGTATAAGTATATTCCTTTAAATCACTTTCACTAGTAAAAAAATCATACGCATGATTTACTTTACTTACGGTAAAGAATATTCTTAATATAACTTCTACCGCATAAGACTCATAATTCACTTGCTTAGGTAGTAATTGGAAAATGACTAAGCTTTGAAATACGAGAAATCCTATGGCGAATATTTTTGTTATTTGATTCATGTTAAATTCAATTTAATAAAAAATGATATAATTTCTAGGAATAGTTGGTCGCCAAAAGCCGAGGAAATTTGCTGATTATTGACTGATGAAGGGTGCTATAATCTTTTTTTAACAAAGGGTACCAAGCAATTATATTTACTAGAGCGAGTAGGACACCAAACGGGACGAGTCCCATAAATAAAACAATAAACAAATGCATTCCAACAATCGAGATTACTAGAAAACTACGAATATAAGGAAGGAATACTAAGAGTAAATAAAACAGTTCTAGTGTGACTACCAATATTCCAATACTAGCATAAAAAATTGCAGGTAGGGTGTCGGGGAAGGAGAATAGTTCATAGTTAGGGTCCGAAATACTCAAAAACAAGAATTCGCCATTGTGCCAACTCGCCATTTTTGCCTTTCCCAACCCAGCAGAAAGATAGGTAAGTCCTAAATATAATTGTATGGTACGAATACCAATTTGCTGACTATTCTGAATCGCTTTGGTGATAGGTAAAGGACGAATACTACAAGCGTAGCCGCTTGGAAAAACACATAAAAAAAGAAGAAATACATTTTGATATAAATCAACCCCATAAAGAAAAGGGGATAAATTCACGGATAAAGTTAGAAATAATAGCAAGGCAACAATCGCTGCTAAACGAGTATGGAGTCCTAAAGCTAATAAAACTAAACTAGCTAAATATAAAAAGGATACCAAGTATAGGGTGGTCATTGGTGCCAAACCGATGATTTCACTTACTTTAAGTAAATGCGGTTCAAACCAGTAAGCACTTGCATTCGTTACTTCCCAATTTATAATACCATCAGGAACTAGTAACAAATCATAATCTAACCAAAACGATAGAAAACTGAATATAGAGAATAGCGCAATACCAATACGAAAATATTCAAATTGATTGGCTACATTACTATATGCTATTTTATAAAAAAGATGTTCTCGCAAAAATAATTGTAGTTGCTTTTTCATGATTGGTAAATTTTTGATAGTTAAAATAGGCAAGTAAGCCTACTTTTAAAGTAGTTTACCTGCCCATTCTGAATAGATACTAGAACCCCTTTTTCTTAATGATAGCTTCTAGTTGCTGAAAACGCTCTTTTCCTAGATTAGATTTCATGCTGCTCAAAGCTGCTTTATTGAGTACATAAGACTTTTGAAGCACTAAGTCACGCTGACTAGCTGAGGCATTCGCACTTGAAAACCCACCATTTTGCAATGGTTTAATGCTGCTAATTGACCGAGAAGGAATGATCGCCAATTTTCCATTTGCTGCAAATACAGGAGAATAATTACTGTTTTGTAATAAATTTGTTATTAAGACCCTTTCTTTAGCATTGAAAATAGCAACATTGGTAATCTGTGTCATCGTGTTCTTGTACAACATCGTTTCTAGTTGTTGGAAGCGCTCCTTTCCTAGTTTTGATTTCATACTGTTCAATAGCTCCTTTGAAGTAGCTAATACATAACCACTATGCACCAATACATTATTAGCTACTGAAGGATTTACTTTTGAAAACCCTCCTGCTCTTAAGGGCTTCACATTTTTAATAGACTTCTTAGTAGCAATAGCTAATTCTCCTTTGTTTGAAAATACAGGCGCATACCCGCTACCTTTTAGTAACTGGTTAATCCTAACCTTTTCACTTGCCTTAAAACCAATAGCTTTAGAAGTTTGTCGCGCATCATTATCCAATAAAATCGTTTCTAGTTGTTGGAAGCGCTCCTTTCCTAATTTTGATTTCATACTGTTCAACAACTCCTTTGAAGTAGCTAATACGTAACCACTATGCACCAATATATTATTAGCTACTGAAGGGTTTACTTTTGAAAATCCGCCCGTTCTTAAGGGCTTCACATTTTTAATAGATTTCTTAGTAGCAATAGCTAATTCTCCTTTGTTTGAAAATACAGGCGCATACTCGCTACCTTTTAGTAACTGCTTAATTTGAGCTTTTTCTGTTTTACTAAAAGTAGGCGCTCTTTTAGTTTGTGCATGGATAGTTACGATACTACTCATTGCACAGAAAAATGCTAGAACAAAAATAAGTTTTTTCATAATTTAATAGATTTAATAGATTAACAATGGACCATTTGATTGAAGCTAAAATGGACAAAAGCTTTAGATGTAATCATTTTAGTCCTGTTCCTAATAGAGCTAATATCTTTTAGGTCTATTCTTTTTTTTTAAGCTTAAAAACAATTGCAAGTAGCGCTTTTTATACATGCAAATGTTGTTCATTGTAATGAATGGGCTTTGGTTTGTAATGAAAACTATTCCTATTGTAACTAAATCTTTTTAGCCTCAATTTCAACGGTTTCTTCTTTCGTATTTACAGTAGATAAACCATTATAAATCACAATCATTAAATAAACCAGCAAACTCAATAACTGCTTCATAGAAGGGGATTCTTTTTCAAACAGCATCTCTGAATCCTTATGCTCGTAAGGTTGCAACCCTTTTATCGTTTGTTCAAATTCATCATAATAGGATGTCCCTACAGGAAGCCAGGATTTCTTATTTTCAGGGACATTCATTTTAACACGTTCATGTTCTTTATCATACTCCTGCAAATAATCCGTATTAATAATATATTGCCTATGAATCCGTAAAAAACCACGTTGCTTTTCAAGACATTTTTGAAATTTACTAATCCCATGATACCTCACTTTGAAAATAGCTCCATCCCTCAAATAAATCCAAGTATGCCGCTCTTCTGCCTTTAAGTAAATTATCTCCTTATAATCGCAAAAAGTATATCCTTTTTCTGTACGTAAGCTTATTTTTTTAATACCTGGTGAAATACTTTGTACTATTTTTTTCACCAATTTGGGCTGGTTTACCAAGGAGACCAGCTTTTCTATTTTTAGCACTTCTTTTAAATTCATCATATCATTAAGGGGAATTAATTTTCAATAGTTATAGGCATAGTTTTCCTAATGGATAAATTGCACAAACAACTATCTTTAAATTTTTTTTTAGTCTTAAATGAAGTTAAAGGGTGCTACACTTAGGGTATTAGTAAGATGTGTGTTAATTATTTGGGCATTGAACGATTGAATAGATAAACAATCCTTTTGAGTAGAATAGAATCATTTGGATAAAAAACTAGTTAAATGCACAAGAGTTTTTATTGTTATTTTCGTGAGAAAAAATAACCTCTCCCTACCTAGCATTTAGTGCCATAAAACAACAAAGGTTTTCAACATTTTAAACATTACATTACATGGATACTGAATAGGTTAATATTTAGTAGGCATTTTTAAAATCTTATAGAATTCAAATAGAAAGTCTTTGAATCATTTAGTATCAGAAAAACACTTTATTTTTTCTATTCGAAAGCCACAATATTGGTGCTATCCTTTTGTAAAAAAGCGGCTTCTAGATTTATGTAATTAGCTTCAGGTATACTCGAATTTCCTATAGTCAAAATCTCTCCATCGGTAGTTGTTATGCTAACAAGTCCTGTAGGTAAGGTATCTCGATGCTGCATTTTAACAGAGGTAAAAGAAGCCCATTTATTTCTTAATAAGGTTGAATCATTCACCACTACAAATACATTCCTATTACCTGCTGTGGTACCTTCACTAAGTTCTGGAGATATTGATGTTCCTATACGAAAAGTATCTGCATCAACAATAACTATAAATTTTGATGCTTCCAATTCTCTAAGCATCTTTTCGGAAGAAGCCCCTTCCGCACTTAAAGCCTGTATATTTTCCATCTCCAAAAAGAGATGATCATTCAACTTAATAGATACTTTATCTAAGTCTTCCAGTTTTTCTTTCTTTATCTGTGGTAAATCTATTTGTATTTCTTTACTATTTGTCTTTTTTATTAATGCGGACAAGTCTGTTTTTTTTGAGTCTTGATATTGTACGATTAGTAATCCTGCAATTATAAAAAGTAATGCAACATTTAGTTTGCTTTGATTTTTCATTTTGTAGATTTTAACTAGTTAATTAATCCAATACAAATATAGGTAATTCAAATAGAGAATAAAAAATAGTTTTAATACGTTAAATTAAGTAAATTTTTTATATATTTTTTTATTAAAAATCTGGTATTCAATACTTTAAACTATATTAAAGTTAAGTAAATTTTGTCTTTAAAAGCATCCAATATGCTCTATAAACTGATAGGTTCCTTGACTACTAAAGAGAAAAATGCCTTTAGGCGTCATACTAAACTAAACGCTAATGGTAAAGAAAGCCAATATTTAAGACTCTTTGAAATAATTGATAAACAGAAGAAGGTCAAAGAAGAAATCACCAACTTAGCTGTAATAAAAAATCAACTATATAATTTGATACTTGATTTCTTACGAATTTACCATTCAAAAGAAAAAGAGCAGAGTGGAAAAATTAGGTTTTATCAATTAGCCATTGATATCCATATCCTCCTTAAAAAAGGACTTCCAGAACAGGCTTTAAAAAGAATCGATAAAGCCAAGAAAATTGCCCTCACCTACGATCTTCAAGCTTCTTTTCTCCCGCTAACGGTTATTGAAAGAAGATTACTTCGCTCAATTGCTAAAAAGAAAGCGACTAAGACAAAGTTACTAGTATTACAAAAAGAGTATAATGGCTACCTCACTAATATAAAAAACGAATTTCAATTATTAGATTTATATGAAAAAGATTTACTTACACCGCCTTCTCAAACACCTGAAGAAACAGAAACATACTTATTATCTAAATTAGAAATGCTAAAGCAGCAATTTTCACCAGACCAATTCTTATTTAATGGTCAAATCTATTATCATGGTTTAAAAGCGGCTTATTATAAAAAACTTGGACAATATGCCGCTCAGAAGGAATCTATAAAAGCGTTAATTGAGTTATTTGAAAAAAGACCTCACTTACTTAAAAATGAATATGACTATCAAGTTAGATATTTAGGCTTTTTGCAAAATTATTTTAACACCTGTTTTTATAGCTTAGAAGAAATCGAAGAGCTTCCAAGTATCATCGAGAAAATTAGAAATGTAACTGCTAAGAATATCAAACTAGAAACAGAAGTTTTCTATGTCAGTAATTATATTTCTATCGTTTATTTTATCACAAGAAGACAATTTATAGACGTGATTAATTTAACTGCAACCATCCAATTAGGTTTAGAAAAGTATCATACTAATTTTTCTAAAGATAAGATAGATGCTTTTGATTATAATCTTGGATTAGCCCATTTTGGTAACGGTGACTTAGAGGATGCGCTGAAATATACTAATAAAATCATTTATTCAAATAGAAATACTATTAGACCAGATATTTTACTAAAAGCTCGATTTTTAGAGCTACTCATCCGTATTGAACAAAAAGAATTTACTTTAGCGGAATATCGAATTGCTGCTTTTAAGCAATTCATTCGCCAATATGAAAACTCCAGTAAGTTAATAAAATATAAAATACTATCTAAGCTTGAAAAAATTATCAAACAACAAAAAGTAATTATCACGGATGAACTACAGCACTTGTGCAAAGTAAAAAACGAAGAAGAATTAAGCATCTGGTTAGAAATACATCGGGCAAAATTGGAGGTAAGCTAAAACCTATATCTCAATATGTTTATTTATTCGACAGCCCCTGCGCCTTACATAAATCACCATCGCCTCCGTTAATTAATGGCCTAAGAAATTGGGTATTATCGAACAAAAGTCAAAAATGTCCCAGTGCGACTAACTTCAACTAAAAATGAATCACAAACTCTCTTTCATTTCCCTAAGTTGGTCAAGATGCTGCTGCGCCTCCGTTGATAGGGAGGTAGCTAATAAATTAATTTTCTCGAAAGGGTCAGTACTTAAATTATAAAAATATTCTGTACCATTTTGCAAACTGATTAACTTATAATTGGCATTTCTGATAGTGTAGCCATCATTGTCATTTAAATCATTGCCAAATTGCTCACTATAGACAAAGGCTCGTTTGCCTGCATTTTCATCTGTAAATAGTGGCTTAAAACTTACTCCATCTTGGTAAGTGGAACTTCCTGTTCCTGCCATATCTGCTAATGTGGCAAATATATCAGGAGCTTGCATCAACGCTGTTTCTGTTATATTCTTTCTAGTAACATTTTTCCCACTTACTATTAATGGTGTATTGATACCTCCTTGGAACAAAGTACTCTTTGTGCCATTTTCAATGTAAGGGGCTTGGGCGACTTGAGGTGGAGTTCCATTATCACCGACAAAAATAAAAATAGTGTTTGCCCTTTGCGCATCCGTCATTGAGGCAATCAATCGTCCAATTTCTTTGTCCATTGCCTCTATTGCAGCTAAGTAATAAGGCATAGGATTAGTAGTAATGGCAGCTTGATTATCCGCTAAGGATTGGTCAGTAATTAAATCTAAAGGTGGGCGATGAAATGGAGTGTGTGGTGCATTAAATGCGAGCCAAAGAAAAAAGGGTTTTGTTTGTTCTTCTATCCAGTCGATAGATTGGTTTACCAGATGAGTAGTGGCGTAAGTTGAAATGTCTTGCTGTGTTCCATCGCTCGTTTCTGTCCAGTTGAAATAATCGGAAATAGACCCTCGAAAAATACCCGAATAAAAACCTACTCCAAAGTTTTCGGGTGCATTGAGTTCTCTGGCTGAACTTAAGTGCCACTTACCAATTAGGGCAGTTGCGTATTCGTTATTCGTGTTGGTATTAATGTAATCATGCAAAATGGTTTCATTATCTGCAAGGGTAGCTGCTGGCGATGTTTGTACGCCTCCGATTCCTGTTCTAAAGCCATATTTCCCCGTGAGCATTGCCGCCCTCGTAGGCGCACAGGTAGGATTGACCCAAAAATTGGTAAAAGTTATTCCGTCCTGAGCAAGCGAATCTAGCGTTGGGGTATTCGCTTTAGTGCCATTAATGCCCGCATAATTTCCAAAGGCATCCCATCCCATATCATCAGCAATGATAAATACAATATTGGGAAAAGCGCTTGTTGGTTCCATCGTATCGGGTTCTTCGACTTCAGGTTGCTCCATTTCCTATTTGCCACAGGAAAATAGGATAAGACATAAAACTAGTATTATAGAAAAAACGACTCTTACTTTTTTCATTTTGTTATTTATTTTAGACAAGCTCTAAGCCAATTATTGAGGAGTACCTTTAAAACAACCAATGTTGTATGGGAAATCATAAGTCCAATGGTAATGATACAAATCAATCATTTCACCATCCCACATTATAGGATGTGTATGCCCATGACATTCATCTAAATCTTTAGAAGAAAGTATTTTTCCATCTTCACCTCTTGGGCCATAAATACCAAATCCATCCAACATATACCCCATCAAAGCAGAATGACCTTCTTCGTGCGGATGAATATGGTCTTCCAAATTGTCCGTCACAAAATGGTAATGATAGGTTTCTGTGCCGGGTTGCCCCATCATCGGTCGTAGGGTTTGTAGCGGGCGTATTATCATTATCTGTGGCTGCATTTTGCAGCGGCCCGTTGAGTACATTAGTGCTTAGATGAGTTGGAATGGTTATATCGGTATAATTGAAAGGTTCGCTGGGTAAATCTATTTGTTGTTCGATGAAGTTTTTAATTTCTTCAGAAACGCTAAAACTCAATAAACCAATAGCAAAAAAGAAAAATGTAAATTTAAGTTTCATAATAACGGGTCTAAATAGTGGTTTTTAAATGCCAAAAGTAAATTCAGATTAAGGGCTTTAGGGTGTATTTTTAGATAGAAGTCTCCTCAATTGGATTTGTACTCATTCTCTGTAAATTTTATGGTGAAAACCCTCGTTATATTCGCCAAAATATTTCCTAAAAAATGATTGTATATGTCAAGTTTGGAATTAAATGGCACTAATGTTTGACATTATTTGGCGCGCCGAAAAATCATTTTTGAGAGTTTACTAATTCCTTTAAATTTTATGATGTACCTATAATAGCGGTAAGAAAACGACCATTTTAGGTGGAGAGATGATTTACTTGACCAGAACGGAGCAACAAATAGTGGATGCTTGCAAGAATTTAATTAAGAACGCCATCGTCTGTTGGAATTATTTATACCTGACCAGAAAGATACAGCAAGAAAAAAATCCAGATAACTTTAGGACACCGTTCAATAAGTTTCTTGAAATTTTAAATTGTTGCTGGTTGCTAGTTGCTGGTTTCTTTTTAGGCAGAACTAGCAACCAGTAACTAGCAACGGGATGTTTTAAAACACCCACTTATTTATTGAACGATGTATTTAGGACTTCTACTGGGAAGTAGTTTCATAAAACTACGGTTACTCGTATTTATAAAAGATATTGTGGATGAAAAAGAATGGGTGCATGTTTTGTGTTTAGTAAATTACATTACTATCTTCACGCTAAATAAAAGGAGTAATCTTACATTATAGCGAAATTGAGAACGAAGAAAGAAGAAAAGCGCCCACTTAACAATGGGCGCTACTTTTTATTTACATTCCGGTATCATCTCCGATGATAATTATTTTTCTTCCTTTGGACTGACTTAAAATTGAATTTTTCATAATAGGTTTTTAAATGATGAATAATTGATTATCTTTCAAAAAAAAGCCCATTTTAGAAGGAATAAAAATCAATATCCTTTATTAGGTGACAAGATAAAAAAGGGACAAAAATATCATTTGGTGCTTTTTACGCCCTGATAAACAACTAATTGGTTTTAATAAAAAAGCTAAAAGATATTAAGATATGAACGTATTAAAAGACATCATTAAGTGGTCTAATTATAAGCCAAAAGGAGGGCTAAAAGGGGAATTGTATAATTTGGTGGAAAAAAGGAATTATGATTCCAATGAAGTAAAAGACCATTTTAAAAGTATCGGCAAGCTAAATCAACTTCCTGCGGTCAATATGCGCTTAAAGGAAAGTTTATTAGGCGCTGTCCTAACTATGCCCCTATACACGGTAAAGAAATCGGTACGTAATCGAATAAGACTACTGAGGAAAGAATTGCAAGCAAGGGTATTACTTTATATCGGTAGTAGAGTAGCAGGGACTAAATTAGCTATTGATACGATTGTGGTCGCTGAGCAAAATGAAGAATTCGAAATAGTGCATAGGCTATGCAGGGAATTAATTAATCAGTTTTCTAATAGCCAACCAGATGCTGCAAAATATAGAAAATACCGTTTAAAAATAGATATAATGGAGGGGTATATTCAAGATGAATTGAAGGTCGAAAAAGTTTATAGGGATATTGCTCACCATAACCATACAAAAAAATCAGTAGGTCACTTTTCGGAAGCAATAAAAGAGTTCGATAAAATTCAAGACACCAATACGAATTTTAAATTCAATTTCTTTTTATATTCCTTAAAAAACGTGTACTACCAATTGACCAATGACCCTAAAAACCTCATCATTAATAATAAGGCAGCCTACGCTTTTTTTGAGGCGCTTCAATTGGATGTTCATTATATCACAAAACTAAATTTCATATCCGCTTTAGTCCCGTATTACATCATTAACAAACAGTATGGACAAGCAGAAACAACAATTAATACCTGTTTAGAAATGCCCATCAAAGGGTCCTATAATTGGCACAGAATCTTAATTTATCAATCAATCCTAGGCTTTTATAGTGGTAAACCAAAGATGAGCCTACGAGCCTACAAACTGGCTCATGCGCTCCAGAAGAAATTCAAAAACGAAAAAATTGCAGAATATTGGCACCTCATTTCTGGCTATTTGGCGTTATTCAAAAAACTGAATGGAGAAAAGGAGAACCTGGACCAGAATAGTTACCAACCTTTTAAACTTAGAAAATACTTGAATATCAAGGAAGAAAAAAGGAACGATGTTCAGAAAGCTAATTTGATAATCTTGGAATTACTGCATTTGCTGGTTGATGATAAACATTCTGAATATCTGGAGAAGCTAGGTAGGGTAGAGGGATTTATACAAAGTAGATTCAAAGCACACCAATTCAAACGGACACGGTATTTTTTACGGCTGCTCAAATCAGTTGTAAAAGGCAATTACCATGTTCCATTGGTTGAAGCTCATGGAAAGCGACAATTGAAAAACCTTGCCGCTACTCGAAAAGATTTAACGATTGAAACCATTGACTTGGAAATAGTGCCTTATGAATTACTTTGGGATATTGTCATTAATAGGCTTAGGAGGTAGGGGGTGTTTACTCATTGTTATTCATTCCTACTAACATTAATCAACACCCCAAGTTAGTAACTTTTCCAAAAATTCCGCCTCCTTTTTTGTACCTTTATAAAAGCAAATATAGCTATTCGACTAGCCACCTTTTGCCCAACCCAATACCAGTTTTTAATTATTCTAATTACTTCATCAACCCACTATGATGAACAGTTACTCTATTGTCTAATCTTTAAAAACATTGCCCATGCTATCTTTTAACACGACCGCTTTAGCGACCGCCCAAACCAAAATTAATTACCTGTATCATTGGCTACACACCAATTGGATGACGGCTTTTTGCTGTTGTCTATTGGTCTATTTACTAGCAGCAAAGAACATTACCCTACAAATCAGTTTTAATAATACCGCATTAACAACGACTAGCACACCACCGAAAAAAGCACCCGTTGCCCTAAAAGCAGCGATACCAACTACTACGAACCGAATTTTAACGACCCAGCAAAAAAAACAATTGGCGTATGTGAAGCGATTTGCCAAAGTCGCCCAAGGCGAAATGCATAAATATGGTATTCCTGCCAGCATTAAATTAGCACAAGGGTTATTGGAAAGTCAAGCTGGAGAAAGTTCCTTAGCGACTAAAAACAATAACCATTTTGGCATTAAGTGTTTTTCCAAATCTTGCAAAAAAGGACATTGTCGCAATTTTTCGGATGATTCGCATAAAGACTTTTTTAAGGTTTATCCTGCTGCTTGGGACAGCTATCGAGCGCATAGTTTGTTGTTGCAGGGCAAGCGCTATCGACATCTGAAGGCTTCGGCTAATGGATATCGGGAATGGGCGATTGGTTTGAAAAAGGCGGGGTATGCTACGGATAAAGCGTATGCGGAGAAGTTGATTCGGTTGATTGAGGAATTGGGATTAGGGCGGTATGATGGGTAGGTTTCAGATACAGGTTTTATTGGAGGAGTAGATATCTTACCAATTCCATATGAAGTTAAAATAGATGAAAAAGAAACTGAACCTGTCATGATTAAGATGAATTGCTCTTTAGTAACTACAGCTCATCCTGGGGCTTATTCAAATATAGACTTCAAAACAAATAAACGTAGGGTTGACATGAGTGCGTACTTGATAGAATGGTAAGAAAAAACAAAGTCATTTTTTTGAAGATGGATGTATGGAAAAAATCTAGTTTTGGAGACCAAATAGTTTTCTATTAATCATCATTCAATAATTTAATCAAAAATCTTTCTAAAGTCCTAAGTGTAAACACCATAGCCGTCAGGCTAAGGGCTACCCTTCTAGCGTTGTAAAATATTGCCTTTCAAAGATTTATCTTTCCTT
>JAFMDF010000267.1 GCA_017857395.1 Bacteroidota bacterium
AAAGAAATTGAAGAATATTAACTGCCGCTAACTTCTTGCGCAAACCACTAGCTGTATTACCACAAGCATCAACTGCTGTCCATGTCCTAGTAATTGTTTTAGTAGAAAAATTACAGTCATTAGGCATTGATTCATCATCCGAGAAACTGATAATTACATCGGAACAATTATCCGTTGCCGTAGCTTTACTTTCTAAAAATTCAGGGTCTAAATTCTGACCACAGTCCACCGTCAGGCCTCTTGGACAATTTATTACAGGAGGTATATCATCAATGATATTAATTATTTGGATACAAGTAGCCTCATTTCCACACGCATCTGTTACCCTCCAAGTTCTGGAAATTTGCTTTTGTACTTTATTTTCGCAATTTTCCGATATCACTTCATCCGCAAAACTTACATCGAGGTCATTTTCAGGCGTACAATTATCAGTAACTGTTGGTTGTCCTGAATCAATTCCGCCTTCAGTAACATCACTACACAAAAGGTTAAAAGTAGGAGGACACTCAATAGTAGGTTCAATTTGATCTACAAGCGTTATTCGTTGTGTGTGCGAAGCTGTATTACCACAACCATCTACCGCAGTCCATGTCCTAACATAGACAGCCGAACCAGCACAATCTCCATTTTCGATAACCTCATTCATAGTAATATCTATCATTAGACAATTATCTGCGGCAGCAACATTTGGTGCAACTGGTAGTGCATCACAAGCAACCGTTATATCTTCTGGCGAATTTACTATCGTTGGTGAGATTTCGTCTAAAAAAGAAATAGACACAACTGCCTCTGAACAACAATCCTGTTTGCCATCATTACAAACTCGATAAGTTAAGGCATCTTCTCCACAAAATGTAGTGGTTGGCGTATAAGTCAGTACTCCATTTGGTGTAATAGATGCCGTACCTTTAGTTGGATTATTAACAATAGAGATGGTCGGATTTGCTGCTATATCATTCGTCAACAAATTAGCCTCGACAATCGTCTGCGGACAATCGAACGCTAATGTGTCTTTGTGGCGTACAAGCGCATTGAGTAGATAAAATCTCATTATATTCCATCAAATCCCCCTGAGTTGGCGCAAAAGTACCATCATTGGGTTCATTTCTATTAAAGGTCGTATTTCTAGAATCAAATTGCATATTGGGAGCGCCCTCCATATCCTTAACGGTAAATCTAATAAGTCCGATATCTATCCATTCTCTTTCGATAATAGGGCAACTCTGAGAAGCAATTTCTGTCAGTAAGGTTAAATTAAAAATACCAGGAGTGGAGCTACTAAATTGATGCGCATCCCAAACTGCTAAAGGAACACCAGGAATACAAACATTACTTTGGTCAAAATTCAGCGACTGGTAATCCAAAAATTCTAATACCGTTTCGTCATAATTAAATAAAACCGATGAAATACCAATTTTAAAAGTATCATCTTGGGTTCTAATCTGGATATTGGCGGTTAATATATTTTCCGTACAATCTAATTCAGTCAGAAACCGTAAATCAAATATATCTCCTTCCTCTTGACTCAATGCATTAGGCAAGCCAACAAAATTCAACGCTATAGAAAAAAGAAAGCCCAAAAAAGCAGTGTAAGTGTTCAATCGCATGTAAAGTGGGTTATTATTAATAATGCTTAATGATAGGGGAAGCAAGCGTCAGTCTTTGTTTACTCAAAGGGGAATATGGAGGGAAAAACACGAAATATAAGAGGGATATAAAAAATTGGGGATATAGAGAAGGGTTAGCTTATTAACAGCAAATTTCGTACCAAAGGAATGGTATTAACGAGGAAGTAGTCTAAGAAGAAAAGGAAAATTTTAAAATGTTAGTACAATGGATGAAAGATTTAAGGATTTTAATATTAACGCAAGTTGCGGAGAACTGAAATAAACTAGTAGAAAAGCCTGAGGGCTTTTCTACCAGTTTTAACTATCTGACTATGTGTTAATCTACTTTATTGGTTAATCATTCATTTCTAAAAACTTATGGCTTAATGCCCACAACCAATAGGCGAACCATCAGGTAAACTAGGCGCTTCTGGCAATTTAAACCCAGAAGGGTCCTTTTTAAATTGGCTAATCTGATGTGCCATATAAGCTTGATGTGCTTGCACTGCTGCATCACTACTATTTCTACTATTCAAGTTACTTGCCATTTTATTAACTCTCAATAAAGCAACAGCCGTTACTTGCTGGTTTCCTTTGGGATTGCCCGCTAATTGGAGTAATTTTCTTAAAAATAATTTTTCATTATTTCGACTAATTGCTGTTTCTAAACCATTCGTTGTTGGCGCATCGACAATACCTGCCTCAATTTTTGTCATCAATGCAGTTAAAGACAATTGGCTATTATCTCTTGCATGTTGCTCCACTACCCTAGCCAATTTAGCTGGATTCATCAATAAATCTAAAGTGGTATTAGCAATAGCTTCAGAAGCACCAATTGGGTCAAAAGTCAAGCCTGTATGAATTTTAAATAACTCTCTGCCTCTTTGATAACCAATGGGTTGTGGTGGAATTAATTCAATTATCCTTTCTGGCAAAGCTAAATTTGCAGGTGTTAGCGTCTCTAAAATAGCAGCTAAAGCAGCTTGTTGTTTAGCAGCAGGATAAATTTTAGTAACCGTTTGACCATCTCCTTTAGTCGCATAAGAATAATCTACTGCACCTACCATTTTTGTTGCCGCTTCTACTTGATACCGATGTGCTAAATAAAGCGGTACTAGGACATTTTCTAAGGTAGCCATTGGTTCACCTTTTCTAAT
Source organism: Bacteroidota bacterium (assembly GCA_017857395.1). Lineage (GTDB taxonomy): Bacteria > Bacteroidota > Bacteroidia > Chitinophagales > Saprospiraceae > JAFMDF01. The sequence goes on from JAFMDF010000267.1 coordinate 2,765, forward strand.
ACTATTTTCACCAAATTTAGACAAAGCTTTTTTTCTTACCTCCATCAAACGACTTAATTCAGTAGCTGGATTTTCACCACCATCCCAAAGATGGCCCATTGGATGCGCCCCAGATTGAGGTCGAGCATCTCTATCAGAAATATATTGAAAACCCATCGTGTGATTTTCGGCTAATATTTTTTGTAAAGCCGCCGCTTCATCCGTTCCTTCTGGAAAATCTTGGTAGCCATATAATACGGTTCGCTTATCCCAATCGCCAATACCAACCGCATAGGAATCCGAAAAATCTAAATTTCCATTCGCATCTAAAGAAACATAAGGGTGCGGATAATCCATCACCGAAGATCTATTTTTTACACTAGCGGCAAAATTATGCGCTAAACCAATCGTGTGACCAATTTCGTGGGCAGATAATTGGCGTAAACGAGCCAAAGCCAATTGGAGCATTTTTTCATCAGGATTGGTTGCCTCCTCTTCATAAGGAGATAAAAGTCCTTGGGCAATCAAAAAGTCTTGGCGAACTCGTAAAGAACCTAAAGAAACATGTCCTTTAATGATTTCTCCTGTTCGTGGGTCACGGACGGAAGCACCATAAGACCAGCCTCTAGTAGACCGATGTACCCATTGGATTAAATTATATCGAACGTCCATCGGGTCCGCTCCTGCTGGCATTTCTTTGACAATAAAAGCATTTTTATACCCTGCTGCTTCAAAAGCTTGATTCCACCATGCACCTCCTTCCATCAAAGCAGATTTAATAGGTTCTGGCGCGCCTCTATCTAAATAATAAATAATAGGTTCAACAGGTTCACTAATAGCAGCCGTTGGATCTTTTTTCTCTAAACGGTGTCTTGGGATAAATCGTTTGATTAAATTATCCTGAATAGGCGTCGCATAATCAGCATAAGACATGGCATTATAGCCACTTCGAGGGTCAAATACTCTAGGTTTGTAATTATTATCAGGCAACTCTATAAAAGAATGGTGCATTCTAACAGTAATCGCATCCGCAGATGGAACGACCGAGCGAATATAACCGCCTTTTGGTTGTCCACTAAAAGTAATGGTCGCTTCTAATTCTGTATTTTTAGGAAAACCTTTACACATTGGTAAATAGATTGCCGAACGATTAGGGTCTATTTTATAACTTCCTTGTTTTGCTCGCTGTAATCTTGCAACTACGCCATGTGCATCCCGCATTAAAAACTTAGTGGCATCTACTAGGTATTTACCATTATGAGCAGCAACCACTTTAAAGCCACCAATTACGGAAGAGGCAAAAGCCTGCGCAACCGATTTTGCTTCTTCTGGATTATCACTAATTGCCCGATAATCATAATTCGGTTGAATCATCAAAATCTTTGGGCCAACTTTTTGGAATTTTATAATTCGAGTATTTCCTAATTGACCTCTATCTAAACCAATATCATTTGAACCAATACCTGCTGGCAAAGAATTAACATATAATATCTCTTGGTCTAATTTATCAATCTCCAAAAAAAGACTGCCTTTTACTTCATCCCAATAGAAATTAACATAGCCTTCTGTTTTAGACATAGACTTAGTCATCTCTGTAATTGGGTCTGCTTGTTTCCCATTTGCTTGATTAGTGACTACGTTAGCCGTACTACAGGCACAAAATAATAAGCATATAAAAAAAGTGAGTACTCTCATTCTATATTAAGTTTATTTAAAAAGTTCATTTTTAGAAAAACACAAAAAAGGAAAAAATGTTGGTTTTTTAAAGTCTTAAGGGAATTAGAATTCTGATTTTTTTTTGTAGTCTATAATTATATGATTTAAAACAGACCAAATCTAGTTTATAAATTTGTTAAAACTTTGTGTTTTGTAAGCAAAAAATTAAATAAAACAAATTTAATACGCAAATAGTTGCATCTATTCATATTCGTCACTATATTTGTTACATATTTAAAAAAAACCGCAAAATAGTAACAAAATGTTGAACGCCTTAAAAAATTTAATTAACCCAATTACTCCCGCTGTCTACTTACAAAACTATAGTAAGTCTGCTGCTAAACTTCCTGCTACTAAAATTACTAATCTTACTGAAAGCAAAGTCCAAAAATCTACCGATAGTGCCTTAACTACCGAAAATCAACTAAAATCGGTCAAATTAATCATGGTAACTGCTGCAAACAATAACAAATTCTATGAAATGCAGGAAAATGCAGACAATACCTTTACCGTAGCTTATGGTAGAATTGGTGTTACTGGAACTATTCGAACTTATCCAATACAACAATGGGATAAAAAGTATAAGGAAAAAGTCAGAAAGGGATACCGTGATTTAAGTAGTTTAGTAGCCACCAATAAGGTAGCAGAAGAATTTGCAGGCATTGACGACAAAACCGTCAAGTATTTGATTACAAATTTATTTAGGTACGCAAAAAAGTCCATCCAGCATAATTATTATGTCTCTTCAGAAGAAGTTACCATTCATCAGGTAGAAGGTGCGCAACGACTTTTGACCGAATTAAGTCAAAATATTGATTTAAAAATGGATGTGGTTAAATTCAATCAAGACCTTTTGGAATTATACCAAATCATTCCAAGAAAAATGAGCCATGTACAAAAACACTTAATTCAGCCGCCTACCAATCAAGAGGAGTTAGCAGAAATTGAAGCCCTTTTATCCAAGGAACAAGCTACCTTAGATGTTATGGCGAGTCAAGTAGAATTGAATAAATCTCAAAAAGAAACCGTTCAAGCCTCCCCAGATGTATTAGCTCAATTAGGGCTACAAATTAGCCCAATCGAAGATGCCAAAGCTATCAAAATGATAAAAGAAATGATGGGGGATGATGAAGATAAATTCAATCAAGCTTTCCAAGTAATCAATATTAATACCCAACCTCATTTTGATGAATTTATCCAAAAATCCAAAAATAAAAACACCAAATTATTCTGGCATGGCAGTCGAAATGAAAACTGGTTATCCATTTTAAAAACTGGTCTAATTCTACGCCCGACCAATGCCGTTATTACAGGAAAGATGTTTGGTTATGGTTTATATTTCGCTGATAAATGTCGCAAATCTTTAAATTATACTTCACTTCGAGGTTCTTACTGGGCTGGTGGTTCTCAACATACAGCTTACCTAGCATTATTTGAAGTGCATACAGGGGAACAATTACAACTAAAAATAAGGAAGGATTGGTGTGGTGCGCTAACTGAAGAAAAATTAAAACAACGAAATACTAAATACGATTCTGTTTTTGCTAAAGGTGGCGCCGATTTGATTAATAATGAATACATCGTTTATAATCAACATCAATGTACGGTTAAATATTTGGTGGAATTGAGCGATTAAACATAAGGATGGAAGATATACTGCCATCGCCAAAACGCTTGTAGGACTAATTTAAATAAAACAACTTCATAATAAGAACCCTCGACTACCTAAAAGTCGAACAAAACACCCAAATCATGTTACTAAACAACCATTTAAAATCTTTAGACAAAAATGTAGTAAGAACGGCGGCTATTCGCTTAATGGAAAGAAATTACACCACCACCACTTTAGAAGTTAAACAATTACTGCGTTCTCAAAATTATTGGGCCATTCAATCAACTATTTCTCGATGGATGGACGAGTTAGCGGAAGAAGAAGATTGGTATTTTGAAAATATTAACCATCATCGAAATTATTTTAAAAATGAAGTAACTGCTAATTATTTTACGAATATGACGCAGGAGGAAATGGATTTTTTTTTGGGAAACATTAAGTTTTCGGTGAATTGAATATAACGTAACGCTCCAAGGTTTTTATAGGCAGACCTTGGAGCGTCTTTCAGACCTCCAAGTGTCTAGTCAACAGCCAATCATAAGTTAAACTCCATCAATAATTTGCTTCCCAACCTCTTTTTTATCAAATTTAGGTTTTAAATATTCATTCAATTCCATTTTTGATAACCTATAACTTTTTGTGATGAAGCAATTATTTACCTTTTTCCTACTTTGTTCTTTCTCCTTACCAGTAATAAGTCAATCCACCTCACTTAGAGTTTACGAAATTTTCCAAAATAATTGTGTCAGCTGTCATAGTAATGCGAATCCAAGAGCGGGCTTAGATTTGGAAGGAAGCGGGAATAACTTAACCGCAAAAGCCTTATCTGTTTATAATAACTTAGTTGGCGTAACGAGTGGAAATAATACCGCCGCTGCCAAAGGTTATCAATTAGTCCATCCAGGTCGAATAGATAAGAGTTTTTTATTCAAAAAAATCAATCAAGGATTAGATTTGGATATGGAATTGGAAAGCGGAGAAAATGATGCTATGCCCCTTAATAGTGCTTTAACGGATGTTGAAAAAGAATTAATTCGCCAATGGATTTTATTTGGAGCGCCTAGACAAGGAGAAGTTATCAAAGAAACGTTATTAAAAGAATATTATGAAGGTGGCAAAGGACGAGCTTCTTTCCCTGAAGGTGCGCCACCTGCGCCAGACCCTTCTGAAGGTTTTCAGATAAAAATGGGTCCCTTCTTTATTGACCCATCGGGAGAAGATGAATATTATACAAAATATCAATTAGATAATACATCAGAAATTGAAGTTAAACGAGTGGATGTAAAAATGGCTACTTCTTCACATCATTTTATTATTTACGATTATGAAGATGGCGGTCAAGTACCCAATGGCTTTAGAAGAGATCAGGACCATACTCAAGACGTTAGTTTTGTTGCTACCTTACAAGAAAGTCAAGATATTGTCTTACCCAAGAATACCGCTTTTAAGTGGGGCAAAAATCATGTCTTAGATTTAAATTCTCATACCATTAATTATTTAGCCGATAATATTTATCAGAATGAAGTCTATATCAATATTTACACCCAACCACTTGGAACAGCTAAACAGGAAATTAAGTCTGATTTAGTTCCCTATCCTTGGATTAATATTCCAAATAATGGTAATGAAATAGTCCATTCTTCTAAAGTGCAATACCCTGGCAATGCTTTTGTTTGGAATATTGCAGGGCATACCCATAGATATGGAACAAGCTATAAAATTTGGATGAATGATGCAGCAGGTAATCAGGATGAATTGATTTATGATGGTTCCTGCCCAAGAGGGAATCCTGGTTGCGTGGCCCCTTTCTATGATTATCAACATATTCCTACTCGAACTTTTGACGAGTTTCTGCACATTGATTTTTCTAAAGGGATTACTCACGAAGCTAAGTGGGTCAATGATGGTCCAGTCCCTGTTCGTTGGGGCCCAACTTCTCAAGATGAAATGATGCTATTCGCTATGTTATATGTAACCGATACCACTGGTTTAAATATAGGGAATGTAACGACGGCTACTTTTGAAGCAGCAAATCGGTTAACAGAAATTGTTGTTATGCCTAATCCTATGCAAACCACGACTAATATTGTGTTGCCTGACAATATTGGCGCAATCAATTTTAGATTGGTGGATATGCTAGGAAAAGAGATTCAGCAATTATCCAATTTCCGACATAAATTTATTCAAATCAATCGAAATAATTTGCCTAGCGGGATGTATTTATTTACGGTAGAAAATGATAAAGGGCAAACCTTTACTGGAAAAATATTGATGAAATAAAAGTACTTTTTGTAAGCATTTAATGGTTTCTAGATATGCCTTATTTTAAAAATATGGCATATCTAACCTCAAACAATTCTACGCTATTATCTTAAGGTATTCTTTAAGAAATCTGCAATTTCGATATGAGTAGCCATACATTTTTTAGAAAAATCTGGCATAGTAATATAAGTATGAATCAAACCTTCATAGTTCGTATGCTTTACTTGATTGCCTGCTGCTTCCAATTTTTCTTTATAATCAATCCCCTCATCTCTCAAAGGGTCAAAGCCAGCTGTTTGCACTAAAGCGGGCGGTAAATTGGTTAAATCTTTGGTAAAAAGTGGAGACATTAATGGGTTTGATTTATCCTTTTCCTCTCTCATGTAATGATTCGTAAACCAAGTCATTAAATCTTTTGTCAAAATAAATCCTTCTCCATTAGTGGTAATAGAAGGATGTTCCATTTTAGCATTCGTCATAGGGTAAATCAATACTTGTGCTGCTATCTTTGGTGTGCCTAAATCTCTTGCTTGAATAGCCACCACTGCAGCTAAATTTCCGCCAGCACTATCCCCCATTACCACTAATTTATCGGGGTCACCTCCATATTTACTTATATTTTCGCTTACCCATTTGGTTGCATCGTAACTATCTTCCACGGCAGCAGGGAATTTATGTTCTGGTGCTAATCTATAATCTACTGCTACGACAAAAGCTTGATTCATTTTACATAATCTCCGACAAACTTTATCATGTGATTTTAAATTACCAATCACAAATCCACCACCATGATAATAGGTAATCACGGGTGCATTTTGGGAATTTTCAGGCACATATAATCGAATAGGAATCGCTCCATTCCTTCCTTCAATAGTCAAATCTTCTACTTTTGGTAGGGCAATTGGCTTTCCATCTAAAAAAGATATATCTCGATTATCTGCAAAGTCCCTAAAATCTTTAACAGCTAATTTGGCAGTATCTATCTTGTTAAAAGTATTGGTGACCCAAAGTAGGAGTTTTAATTTCAACGACATTCCCATAATGAAAAATATTATTTATTAAATATGACTAATTATTCTATTTGAAAAACTGTGATAATTTTTATAGCTTGTCCTAAATTTCTTACCTTCCCCTTTTTCTTAAACTTAATGCTTTGAATATTGAATTTCCTTTTGGGAAGCTTCTTTTTCATCACCTCTTAAGAACACAAGAAAATTAAATCGTTTAAATAAAACACAATATAATTTTTTTATAATGAATAAGGCGACACTATTCTCATTTATTCTTTGCTTCTTACTTTTTTCCAATTTAACTGCTCAAAACATTGATAAAATTTTAGTAGAAAACAGATGGTCTGCTTATGATAACTTTGCCATGGTCGATTTTCAAGAAAATGGAAAAGCGATAATTGAATATGCTTATTGTTCTTATTGTAAGGGGAATATTGATACCCTTAATTGGCAGTTAAATGACCGGTTATTGCAACTGGGCGAGGATACTTTAAAGATTACCAGTGCAAGCAATAACGAAATAGTTACCCAACAATATGGTCATCAATTTAATTTCAAAAATATTAAAAAAATTAAAGCGACTAAGTTAAAAAAAGAGGCTATTATTAATCATTTGGTAACAGATATTCCCTTATCTATAACGGCAAATAATCCTAAATCCAGCAATGGTGAACTTCAAGATATTCAATTCAAATCCAATGGAAAAATGTGGATAGAAAACCCCAAATTCAGAGGACAATGGGCTATCAAATCTTTTTACAGTCAATATTTCCTTATTTATATCAATCGTTATTCGGTTAATCGAGATTTCCCGTTACTTCATATTAAAAGTCTAAAAAAAGGTAAATTGATAGCACAATCCATTCCATCTATTACTAAAGGTGCTCCAATTGTTTTGGCAATTGAGTAGCAGGGATAAAGCCATGTTGCTTCGTTGCCATGTTGCCTTGTTGTATGAAAGAACATAGTAAAAACGCAACCTTAAGTTCAAAGCATTGCTTTAGCAGCAGCCACCACTTTCTTAGAATTACCAACAAATACTTCCGTTCCAATAATAATCACTGGTCTTTTTAAAAAGGTATATTCTTCTAGGATTAAATCTCGATAATCCGTTTCTGATAAAGTCTTTTCTTTCAGCCCCATACTTTTGTATTTCATAGCTCTTCGACTGAATAATGCTTCGTAAGAACCTGCTTTTTCTGCCATAAAAGCTAACTGCTCCTGAGTTATTTTTTCCGTTTTAATATTCTGTAATTCAAAACCTACTCCATTATTCAGTTCTCCAATAATCCGTTGGCAAGTATTACAATTCGCTAAATGATAAATTTTTCTCATGTTTTTAATTTTTATAAGCTGCAAAAATATAAAAAGCAAACTCATTTATTAGTTTTACAAAAAAATTAAGTTAATAAATGTGTGCAATCATGAAAAATACGCTAATTTTTATACTCCTTTTTTTTATTACCAGTTGTAAAGTCAATCAAGAAATAGCTACCACTACTCCAAGTCCAACTGTTGCCCCTCCAGAACAAGGTTCACCCCCTACAGCCGCTAAACCTGTTAAAAAGATAAGTTGGCAAAATGAACTAAAAAGTGCGTTTAGGGCGCATTATAAAACAATGGTTCAAAAGGAACAAGCTAATATAAGTCAAAACTACCCTGTTATTATTCAAGACTTTCTAAACATGACTTTAATTCGGTCAAATGGAGAACGAGTCCGTTTTAAAATGAAGAAAAAAGCTTACCAGACTTTAGCGCATGCTACTCACCCACCAACATCGGTTTATCTGCTATTAAGTGCCGCAGACTTTAAAATTAATAAGGATTCCATTATTCAACAGTTAATGGGTTATGATACGCTTATTCAAAAGGCAATAACTGGCATACAATCCGTAAAGCATCTTGAAAAGGAGCAGATAGAAAATACAAAAAAAATGTTAGCCTTAACACATGATTATTTGCAAAGAATCATTTCAGAACGAGCTACTTCCGAGGCCGCTTATCAAGACTTTGCGCTATCGGTAAGACCACTGACCAATAAAAATTTATATGATGCAGCAAAAACGCATTTAAATCAATTTAAGGAACAAATGCAGGTCTGGAAAACAACTTTCCCTGGCGAAAATTGGCAAGAACTAAGAGTCGCTGTATTAGGGTTTCATCAACCTAGAATTGGCTATGTACCAACGCAATTTTTCCAATGGTTATTGAAAGAATCTGCATTTGAGAACAAGGTAGCTTATGTAGAGTTCCAATATTCTATTTTTGGTCCGAATAGACCAAAAGCCGAAGCTTATGCCTTAGAATTATTAACCAAAATAAAATTAGATAAAGTAGTCGCCTTTAGTGTTTTAGGAGATGAAATTTTATTGCAACAAGATGTGATGGCACCAGTCACTAAAGAAATCATTTCCAATTGGGAAGCATCCAATTGGAATAATCAAGAAAATTAATGAAAGCTGCATTATTTACAAAATTCAAAAATCCTATTGCCGTAACAACTGTTCCTGACCCTCAACTAGACCCGAATGGCACTATTATTAAAGTAATGGCAACCGGGATTTGTCGAAGCGATTGGCATGGTTGGATGGGGCATGATTCAGATGTAAAATTGCCACATGTACCTGGGCATGAATTGGCAGGCATCGTGATGGAAGTTGGAAAAAATGTACGCAATTGGCAAAAAGGAGACCGAGTCACCCTACCCTTTTGCTGTGGCTGCGGCTATTGCCCACAATGCAATTCGGGCAATCAACAAATATGTGACAACTATTTCCAGCCTGGGTTTACCGCTTGGGGTTCTTTTGCAGAATATGTCCATATTGATTATGCTGATGTCAATTTAGTTCGTTTGCCAAAAAATATGTCCTTTGCAGCTGCTGCCGTTCTAGGTTGTCGTTTTATTACGGCTTATCGAGGTATTGTTGCACAAGGGAAATTACAACCAGGGCATTGGGTGGCGATTCATGGTTGTGGTGGTGTTGGGTTATCCGCACTCATGATTGCTCATGCTATTGGTGCACAAACTATCGCCATTGATATTGACGACACAAAATTAGCTTTTGCTCAATCTTTAGGCGCTAACATTACTTTAAATGCCAATACTATAAAAAATATTCCACTAGCGATTAAGGAGTTAACCAAAGGAGGTGTTTCCGTTTCCGTCGATGCCTTAGGCAGTTCCATTACTTGCATTAACTCTATTCTTTCTTTGCGAAAAAGAGGGAAACATATACAAATCGGTTTAATGACCGAAAATCACGCAACACCGCCCATTCCAATGGGTTCAGTGATTGCCAACGAATTAGAAATTCTTGGTAGTCATGGCATGCAAGCGCATCAATATCCTGCGATGTTAGATTTGATTTTTACCAAAAATATCCCTTTAGAAAAAATGATTGGGCAACGGATGGATTTAGCAAGCGGCGCTAAAGCTTTAATGGAAATGAATCAATTTAAAAATACGGGGGTGATGGTGATTAATCCCTGAGGCAACTTCAACCTCAATGGCAACCTCAACTTCAATTAAAAATATAAATATGGCGGGAGTCGAATAAAAAACTAAAGAGTAGTGGGTTAAATGCGTTGATATTGCACGCAGAGAAAAAATTTACATTCCACTTCTATGCGTACTCTGCGACCTCTGCGTGCAATATCAACGCATTAGTAAACAACGGATAATTAGCTTTAGAAATTAATTAATAACTAATTTCGACAAGTTTATCCAAACCCAAAAAGTAGTTGATACTAAATTTGTTAAAAGG
>JAFMDF010000037.1 GCA_017857395.1 Bacteroidota bacterium
GCAATTTTTGGGAGAATCTCTTTTTATTCTCAACTGGTTAGATAAACTTGTCCTATTTTTTTTAAGATATTTAGGTTAAAAACCTAATAAATATTGGTTTGAAGATGAAATCTTCAAACATCGGCACCATCGTAAATAACTGATTATCAGCATCATTTTTCTTAGCCTGACGGCTATGGTTACAAACTTCGACCATCGAACTGTGCCGATATTCGAAGATTGTATCTTCGAATCGGTATTTTTTAAGTCTTTGACTTGAGAAGAACAAACTAACATTTCTGCCCTTGATTTAATTACGACTCCTTTTTTACAGAGCAATTTCTAAAAAATATTCGACCTAAAATTACAAAGGAAGATGATGTTCGCTATAAAGAGAAAATTGATAATTTGTATAGCGAATATAAGTAGGACATTTGCAGTCGCAGTAGGCAGTAAAGTTTCGATACTATGCGCTTTCCCATAAACTTATTATATTTACCGCTGTTTTAAAGAACAGTACTCAAAATTACTTTATAAACCTTAAAATTTAACAAAATATGGCTTTTGAATTGCCCGCATTACCTTACGGATATGATGCTTTAGAACCTAATATTGATGCAAGAACGATGGAAATTCACCACGGAAAGCACCATAACGGATATACCAATAAATTAAACGCTGCTATTGCTGGAACAGATTTAGAAGGCAAGAAAATTGAAGACATTTTAGCAAATGTTTCTCAATATTCTGCTGGTGTCAGAAATAACGGTGGTGGTTTTTACAACCACTCTTTGTTTTGGACTAGTATGTCTCCAGACGGAGGAGGGGAGCCTTCTGACAGAATGAATATCAAGAAAGCAATCGATAGAGATTTTGGTTCTTTTGAGAACTTCAAAAAGGAATTTGCAGCAGCAGCAGGAACTCGTTTCGGTTCTGGTTGGGCTTGGTTATGCACAGATAGCAATGATAAATTATTTATCTGTTCAACTCCTAATCAAGATAATCCATTAATGGATGTTGTGCCAGAAGACGGTACGCCAGTTTTAGGTTTGGATGTTTGGGAACATGCTTACTATTTGAACTACCAAAACAGAAGACCTGATTACATACAAGCTTTCTTTAATGTAATTGACTGGAAAACAGTTACCGAACGATACAATGATGCCAATCCTGGTGCAATGAAATAAATTAATTACAGGATAACAGAATTATGCAAGATTTTACAGGATTTAATATCTATCTATGTTATCTTATAATTTTGTTGGTTTTAAGAAATAAAGAGGATTGATTTTTATAGGGGTATTCGGATGAAATATCATCCTGTGAACCTTGAAGAATCCAGTCATCTTGTAAATGCTTTTTTTTATTTTTTTTTTTTTACTTTTGGAAGCTCAATGTTCTGCATTGGGCTTTTTTATTTACAGGAAGACTCCCCATAGCTATCGGGATTGCAGGGTTTACGAGATTAATTAGTTTTATACTAATTTCCTAAATTCTTTGTTCCTATGCTATAGAATAGCTCCATCCTGTAAATCCTAAATAATCATGTCATCCTGTAAAATTATGCGATTAACCAAAATCTTCTTTCTATTATTAGTAACAGTCCTTTTAACTGATTGTCAACCTGATACGAGTCAATCAACAAAAATTACTTCCGAGGCTCAAGCCATAGCCGTGACCTGGAAATTAGTGAAAAATGATATAGATGAATCGGGTAATAATTTTCAATTTGCCACCTTTACCCTAGAAAATGAAGGAAAAACGGCTTTGACGAATAATTGGACACTTTATTTTAGTCAACTAAATGGGCCTATTACAGGAAAGACGGAAACAGGTAATGTTGAATTTACCCATATTAATGGCGATTTTTATAAGTTAGCGCCAAGCGAAAATTTTAATTTACCAGTTGGAGAGAAGGTAATTATTCAATATAAGGGCGCTTATTGGGCAACTAAAAGTAGTGATGGGCCCATCGGTTTATATGCCGTTTATACAAAGGAAGATGGAACAGAAACCGAACCACAACCTATCAAAGATTATATCATTGCGCCTTTTATTGCCGACGAACAATTACACCGAGCACCAACGGATAAATTTCCAATTCCTACCAATCAATATCGCTATAATCAAAATGCTAAACTAACAAAATTACCACAGACGGATTTATTGCCAGTCATTCCAACGCCTGTAAAGGTTAGTAAGGGGGAAGGAATGTTAGACCTAAATAATGATTTTGTCATCAACTATTTTGGGGATTTAAAAGGAGAAGCGGATTATTTGATGGCTGAATTAGAAGGACTAGGCTTAAATTTAAAAACTTTTGATGGTGGAGCAATGGGTAATAAAAGTATTGCCCTCTCTATTGTTTCGACGCCAATTGCAAGCAAAAAGACAGAAGCTTACCGATTGAAGGTAGACTCAGAAAAGGAGATGATTACAATTGAAGGAACAGATGCCGCAGGTGTTTTTTATGGTCTGCAAAGTTTGTTAGCCTTAATCCCCAATGATGCTTATAAACAAAAAAATGGGACTATCACTTTCGATGAATTAACCATCGAAGATGCGCCAAGATTTGAATATAGAGGCTTGATGTTAGATGTCGCTAGAAATTTTCATTCCAAGAAATTGGTTAAAAAATTACTAGATTTAATGGGGAGTTATAAGCTCAATAAATTTCATTTTCATATTACAGATGATGAAGGTTGGCGCTTAGAAATACCAGGTTTGCCAGAATTGACAGAAATAGGGTCAAAGCGTGGACACACCTTAGATGAAAGTGACCGTTTACAGCCTTCTTATGGTTCAGGTCCTTCCACCGAAGCGATTGGTTATTCAGGTTCGGGCTATTTTACAACCGAAGAGTATATTGAAATAATAAAATATGCAGGGGAAAGACATATTGAAGTAATTCCAGAAATTGATTTACCTGGGCATGCGAGAGCAGCCATTATTTCGATGAATGCGAGACACAAAAGGCTAATGGCAGCAGGTAAAACGGAGGAAGCTAACCAATATTTATTAAATGACCCCAATGATGCTTCCCAATATCGAACTGCCCAAAATTATAACGATAATGTTGTCAATGTTTGCCGACCGTCTACTTATGCGTTTATTGAAAAAGTAGTAGACGAAGTAATTGAGTTGCATAAAAAGGCAGGTGTTAAGTTAACGTCTATTCATACAGGAGGGGATGAGGTACCAAAAGGCGCATGGCAAAAATCACCAATATGTAAAGAATTAGTTGCTAATAACCCAAAAGTTGAAAGCGATGAAATTGGTATGACCAATTACTTCCTTAAAAATATAAATAGCATATTTGAAGAACGAAATTTGATAGTAGCAGGTTGGGAAGAAATTGCCTTAAAACTAGCAGGCCATGGCGCTCCTCGTCGCCCAAATCCCGAATTTGTGAATAATAATTTTGTACCGTATATATGGAACTCTATTTTTGGTTGGGGCGGAGAAGACATTGCGTATCAATTGGCGAATTTAGGCTATAAAGTAGTCTTGTGTAATGCCTCTAATTTATATTTCGATTTGGCTTATGACAAAGACCCAGAAAATGCAGGATTATATTGGGCGGGGTATGTGAATACTAGAACCGCTTATGATTTTGTGCCTTTTGATTTATTTAAAACCGCAGAAATGGGAAGATATGGGGAGAAATTAGATAGAAAAGCAATGGCAGCAGGCAAGACAAAATTAAACCCCAAAGCGCAAGAAAATGTCATAGGCATTCAAGGACAATTATGGAGTGAAGTTTTGGTTGCCCCTGAAAGATTAGAGTCAGCCACTTTTCCAAAATTATTAGGCTTAGCAGAAAGAGCTTGGGCAGTCCAACCAACTTGGGCAACCAATCCTGATGAAACCCAACGATTTGCCAATTTAGGCAAAGATTGGAATCAATTTACCAATACCATCGGTCAAAAAGAAATGACTCGTTTAGATTATTTGACTGGTGGAGTAGGGTATTACATCCCACCTGCTGGAGCTAAAATTGAAGCAGGAAAATTATATGCCAATACGGGTTTTCCTGGCTTATCTATCCGTTATACTTTAGATGGAAGCGAACCAACAGAACAGTCTTTAGAATATACTGAACCAGTAGAAGTGGCTGGAGATGTTCGATTAAAAGTATTTAGCGGCGGTGGCAATGCTAGTCGCTCGGTTTTAGTGAAGAAAGAATTGGTGGATTAATTGGATGGTTGACTTCAGTCAACGGGTCGTCTTAAGAGACTGGTTGACTGAAGTCAACCATCCAACTAATAACTAAAGCTCAGTTTCAAACCCCAAGCCACATTATCCGTAAAAGTTTCATTTTGATAAGGCCCATATCTATAATGCATACCTAACTCAACGCCAACATACGCCATGTTCATTAGAGGTTTTCGGATTAAATTTGATATTATTAAACCAGCTTCAAAATATCCCTTTTTAAGTGTTGTAAAGAAATATCTTGATGTAGTTGGGGCTGTTTTAAATCTCCAAATGCTAAATTGTGCTCAAAGATGATTTTGGGTTGAAATTTGTTCTTTTTTAATAATAAAGTACCAAAATCTTGGTGAAAGAAAAAATGTATAAATCTATCTGAAATAAATTCATAAAATTCCATTGTTTGAAAGCCTTGACTAAGACTAAATGCAGTTCCGTTTATTATAGAACGAGCTATTAGAAGTGTTCTTTCAGATTCGCTTAATTTAACACAAATAAAACCGTAGCTTGGACATTCTTGTCCGAGTATATCACGTTATGCTGCTCGGACAAGAATGTCCAAGTTACAAACGATATTTTGAGATAACCATCGTCAGAATGACCTCTTTTTCGTTATTTTTGCCTAAAATTGAAGCATGCAGCAAAAACTAAAGCTAATAACCCAACTAGGAAGAATTGACGTCTATTTACTCGATCAACTAATGAAAGGTCGCATTCATCCCAATATGCGTATCTTAGATGCAGGTTTTGGACATGGCCGAAATGCTCAATATTTTATTGAAAATGATTTTGATATTTGGGGGGTAGACCGAAAGGAGGAATTAACCCACTTTATCAATGCGCAAATAGATATATGGAATCCAACCTACGATAAAAGTAAATTCAAAATTGCTGGTTTAGAAACGATTCCTTTTCCAGACAATCATTTCGATTTTATTATCAGCTGTGCCGTCTTCCATTTTGCGGAAAGCAGAACTCATTTTATTCAATTATTTGAAGAAACGATTCGGGTTTTAAAAACAGGCGGTATTTTTTGGTTTAGAATGACGACGAAGCATACGTTGGAAATGCATGCACAACATTTGCACGATGATATTTATGCTTTACCAGATGGTTCGACTCGGTATTTATTGGATTTAGACGTTTTGCGGGAGTTAATGGAAAAATATCATTTGACTTTTGTTGACCCTTTTAAAACGATCAATGTGGCAGATTTGAGGACGATGTGTGTGGGGGTGTTGCAGAAGAGGAGTTGAACGTCTTTGAGAGAGGGCAATCAGAAATCATACATCATACATCATAAATCCGTCACGTAAAAACTAGACGGATTTATGATGTATGATGTAAGATTTATGATTTTGGAGCCCTTACTCATCCTATTCCTACTCCGTAATCCCCACCAAATCCAATATAAAAGCATATTCCATAGCCGTTTCTTTAAAGCGTTCAAAACGCCCAGAAGCGCCACCATGCCCCGTTTTCATATTCGTATAAAGCAACAATTGTTTTTTTCCTTTTCTCAAGTCTCTTAATTTAGCGACCCATTTAGCAGGTTCCCAATATTGTACTTGGGAATCATGCAATCCAGTCGTCACTAGTAGATTGGGATAAGCCTGTGCGGTTACATTATCATAAGGAGAATAAGATTTAATGTAATCATAGTATTCTTTGTTTTTTGGATTCCCCCATTCATTAAATTCGCCTGTTGTCAATGGAATAGTTTCATCGAGCATAGTGGTTACAACATCCACAAATGGAACTGCGGCAATGACGCCTTTCCAAAGTTCTGGACGCTGGTTGATAATCACCCCCATCAGAAGACCGCCTGCACTTCCGCCCATCGCAAATAAGCGCTTTTGACGGGTATAATTTTTAGCCAATAAGAACTCTGCACAATCAATGAAATCATTGAAGGTGTTTTTCTTTTTAAGCATTTTCCCATCATCATACCAATGCCGTCCCATTTCTTCGCCACCTCGAATATGTGCAATGGCATAAACAAAACCTCTATCCAATAAACTTAGCCGAACAGAACTAAAATAAGGCTCCATAGAATGTCCATAAGAACCATAAGCATACAACATGAGTGGAGACTTTCCATTCCGTTTAAATCCTTTTCTATAGACAATAGAAACGGGCACTTTTACGCCATCTCTTGCCGTAACAAATTGTCTTTCAGATTTATAATTATTGGAATCAAAATCACCCAGCACTTCCTGCTGTTTAAGCAAAGTCAATTCCTTGGTGACCATATTATAATCGAAATAGGAATTGGGCGTCGTCATGGAAGTAAAGCCAACTCGTACTAGATCGGTATCTAGGACATAATTAGTAGAAGTGGATGCCATAAAGGCTTCTTGACCGAAATCTATATAATGTTCTGCGGTGCCAGCCCAAGGTTTGATGCGGATTTGAGAAATACCATTAATCCGTTCAGATAAGACTAAATAATCTTTAAAAATGTCCATGCCTTCCAATAAGACATCACTTCTGTTAGGAATGATTTCTGTCCAATTTTCTTTTGTGGTAGCCAATTCCGACGTTTCCATTAATCGGAAATTCTTAGCATCTAAATTGGTATGCACATAGAATTTATCACCAAAATGGTCAATACTATATTCGTGTTTATCTTCTCTTTTTTGGAAAATTCGGAATTCGCCATCTGGATTATCCGCTTCTAGAATTCGATATTCTGTAGAAATAGTCATCGCTGCTACAATGACTAAATATTTTTTAGACTTAGTTTTATAAATACCTGTTCTAAACGTTTCATCTGCTTCGTGATAAATTTCTACATCTTCACTTGCTGGTGTTCCTAGTTTATGTTTGAAAATTTTGAAGGGTCTTAAGGATTCATCTTTTCGAGTATAAAAAATGGTTTTATTATCATTTGCCCAAATAGCAGAGCCAGTTGTGTTTTCTATACGGTCTGTTAAATATTCCCCTGTAGCTAAATTTTTAAAACGAAGCGTATAAATTCTACGACTGACGGTATCTTCCCCAAAAGCTAATAATTGATTATTAGTACTGACACTTGTTCCACCAACAGCATAATAGTCGAAATCTTTTGCTAGTTCATTAACATTTAGCATGATTTCCTCCTGTGCTTCTAAGGTCTCTTTTTTTCTAGCGTGAATGGGATATTCTTTTCCTTCTTCATAGCGAGTGAAATAAAAATAACCGTCTTTTTTATATGGAACAGACATGTCCGTTTGCTTAATTCTTCCAACTATTTCCTTGAAAAGAGATGCCTGAAAATCGGTTGTATGTGCCATTACGCCTTCTCGATAAGCATTCTCTGCATTTAGGTAATCAATGACGTTTTGGTCTTCTTTGTCATTTAACCAATAATAATTATCTATTCTAGTATCTCCATGGATACTTAATGTTTTTGCAATTTTTTTGGCTTTTGGCGCTTTTATTTTTTTATTGATGGACATATATGGCTAGTCTATTTAAAAAATATGAAGTTGCCAAATTATGTATTTTTTGGAGATTTGTTAACTGTATGGAAGAAAAAGATTGAGATTCTATATACTATTTTGAATCTGGTTCTTTCGTTATGAAATAACGCTGATTAGAGGTTATATTTGGTTAGAAAAATAAAAAATCAAGTAGATTTTAAATTAAGCAGAATGTTATTAAAAAAAGTTTTGTCAAATATATTACATATTTAATAAATAATAAATTGATAAAATACTGACTAGTAATCAATTTAAGTATATAGACTAACAGTTATTTAAAAATATAGATAATTATTATTTAAATAATTTTCATTTCTAATAAAAACCCCTTATTTTTGTAGTAAGCTAACGATATAGCCTACCACAGACTCAACATTTAATTGACATTTTTATTCGTCCATTACTATCCATATTAAAAAATGGCACAGAATTAGTCAATAGATAAATCCCCTCACTAGACAGACTAAAGGTTTAAAGAAACAAAAACAAAAAGGAATAAATATCTTTTAACTATTTATTCGGGACTCAATTTTGAACACATCAATCAAATTAGGTATAGGTAAACTGTTTTGCACAATTTATTTAGTTGGTAGCTTCCCACTAGTTATTACTTTATAAAAAGACAACTTTCCTATAGGCCTTATTGAATTTACATCTTTACTTTCCATTGCATACACTTAAAATTCGCTTTAGTTATTGATTGACTGAGGCCTTGTAAATAAATAATTATATCCAAACTATAAGCTTGTACGGTACAGCCAAATTAGTGCAAACTAAATTAATGCTGTTTGATGCAAGTATTTTTGTTATCTCAAAATTATAGGTAAACTAGCTTATTCGGAATAAGACTAAAAGTCAGATATTTTAATCGACCTCCTTTTTTGCTATTTACCTTATACGGAATTAATCCCAGTTGAACATAATCCATCGTCAATTTATTTATCCCAAATTCACGATCCGATTATGAGAATTCTTTTGACACTTTCTTTTTTCCTACTCCTTGGGGCGGGGATAAAGGCACAAAGAATCCATGAAGTCAATACGGTTGACGACATGGATGATGGCGTCTGCAATGCGGTGCATTGTAGTCTCCGAGAAGCCATAAATGCTGCTAATGCCGATGGCTTTAACAGCGTGATATGGTTTAAAATTGATGGACCTGGTACTAAAGTTATTACTTTAGCTACCGAACTTCCTGCTATTTCAGGTAAACTGAAAATAGACGGAAATACCTTAGCTAGTAACCTGCCAACTACAGGGCGACTTGTCCTTGACGGTAATGACCAGATTAAAAATGGTTTGCTCCTTGCCACAGATGAGGTAGAAATCTATGGCGTACAATTTCAACATTTTTTAGACAATGCTATTTTAATTGAAAGTACTAATACGGACTTCATCAGTAGTGTGACGCTTGGTAAACGTGAAAAAGGGAACATTTTTATCAAGAATGGAAACGCTGTTAAAGCTATAAATTTAAAGAAATTAGTCTTTCAGGCAAATTATGTGGGTACTAATTTTGATTTCGAGGAAGGGCTCGGTAATCAAAATGGGGTGGTTGTCGATAATAATTTGACTTCTGAGGAAAATTCGCTACTAATTATTGGTGGTGAATCTGATAGATTACAACATAATTATTTTGCTAGTACTACAGGAACAGCACTTTCCTTATCGTATCAAGGAATTGCCACGATAGAAGGAAATATCTTTGGAACAGGTAAGATTGGAAATGAGGACTTAGGCAATAATATTGCAGTTCAAACAACGAACGGTAGAGGTCGAGTGGATATTGGAGGTGCACCTGATACAAAAAATGTTTTTGCAT
This sequence comes from Bacteroidota bacterium, assembly GCA_017857395.1. Taxonomy (GTDB): domain Bacteria; phylum Bacteroidota; class Bacteroidia; order Chitinophagales; family Saprospiraceae; genus JAFMDF01. Next base: position 9,478 of record JAFMDF010000037.1, read on the forward strand.
ATAATGAAAATGCCGTTATTATTGACCAAAATAATTATGTAAATATTAGTGAAAATAGTTTTTATTGTAATGGCTTAGGCTTAAACATTACCAAAAACACTTACCCTATTCCTACCATTACCAGTGGAGTAGAAACCATGCTTATTGGAATATCTCAGCCTTATGATGTGATTGAAGTTTATATTTCTGATGAAAATACCTGTAATAGCGAAAATTGCCAAGGGATGATTTATCAAGGTACAGTTACCGCAAGTAGTGCTGGAAACTGGCAATTTCCTGGATTTTTTGATTTTGGTCAGCAAGTTGTTGCGCTTTCTAGAAATAGTGGTCGTCAATCCATGTTTTCTCAATGTTTTAAAGTTTGTCCAGGAAATATTGAATCTATCGCTGCCAATGAGGGGCCTTATTGTAAGAATGATACGATTCAGTTGACTTCAGACCTAAATATTCATGGTTTTCAATGGGTGACACAATTTGATGAATCAGATATAACTTACGATTGGCAAGGCCCAAATGGGTTTATTTCTAATGAAAAGAATCCAAAAAATATTGCGGAAAGAGGAGATTACGTTTTACAAACCTACCTATTAGGATGCCCTTCAACACCTGATACGACAGAAGTTAAAGTGGCCATACTAGAAGCAGCTATTGTGGACGTTCCTGTTAATTGTCGAGCGGAAAGCATCGAGCTTAATAGTAGCATTACTAGTAATATTGGCAGAGTAGACTATCATTGGTCAGGGCCAGAAGGATATACTTCTAGTCAAAAAAATCCGACGGATGCAAGAGCTGCGGGTGTTTATCAATTATTTGTTTCAGGCGATGAATGCCAGTCAGATATGGCAAGTGTAACGGTGGAAAATCATTTTCCAGTACCTTTTTCTTTAGGTGCAGCTACTGCTTTATGTGTGGGCGAATCTGTCTCTTTAGCTGTTCCAAACTATAATTATTATCAATGGGGAGGAACACTTGAGGTAAATTGCGATACTTGTGCTAGTATTGAATTGACCCCTAACCAAAGCGGAACGCTTCAATTAATAGCTGGTTCTACACCTACTTGTACGGTTGAGGCGACGCTTGCCATTGAAGTAATTGCACCAATTAATGTAACAGAAGAACGAACTTTATGCCCAGGTAGTAGCATGAATATATTTACCAAAACGATTGACGAACCTGGTACTTACCAAGCTTCCTTTACTGCTCAATCTGGCTGTGATTCTACCCATACTTTTATTATCACCCAGCCCAAAGTTAATCGAGTAGTAGAAACTAAGGTTATTTGCGAAGGAGAATCTGTGAAACTATTTGGCGAAACTTATGGGGCGTCAGGAATTTATGCCGCTTCTTTTACTTCCGCAAGTGGTTGTGATTCTACTCATGTCTTAGAATTAGAAGTCCTAAAAGAAACTTTTGTAGAAAAATCTTACACAATATGTGCAGGCGAAACGATGAACGTTTTTGGGACGCCTGTTGGTGAATCCACTACGATATCTAAAGTTTTTACTGCTAGTAATGGTTGCGATTCTACGCTTCAAGTAAATGTATTGGTGAAAGAAGCTTATCAAGAAGCTGCTAAAATTACCCTCTGTGCAGGAGAAACTACCAATCTATTTAATGGACTGATTGTAGAAGAAAGCGGTTTTTACCAAAGAGATTTTACGGCTAGTAATGGCTGTGATTCTATCGTTATGGTAGAAGTAGAAGTTTTAATACCTATTGAAACTTTCCAACATAATACAATGTGCGATGATGAAGCATTGGACTTATTTGGGGAGGAAAGTGCTTTTCCTAATGATTATGTAGAAACCTTTACAGCACAATCTGGTTGCGATTCCATCAATCATGTTTCTTACGATATTAGATTTCGACAAGAAGTAGAAGAACATATTACGATTTGTGGTACAGATAAATATCTATTAGAAGGAAATGAAGTTACGGAGTCTGGTCGATATAGTTATATTTATAGCGCAGCAAATGGTTGTGATTCCATGCATATTACGGATGTTACGGTTTTAGATATACCTTATGGAGAAGCGACTTATGAATTATGCGCAGGAGAATCTATGGAGGTATTTGGCGTAAATGTAGGAACGGCAGGAATTTACTCCGAAGTATTAGCAAGTAGCAATGGTTGTGACTCTTTTCATACGATTACTATTTTTATCAAAGAAACGCAAGTTACGAATGAAGTAAGAACGATATGCGAAGGCGAATCGATTACTTTATTTGATAAATTAGTGTCTTCAGATGAGGTAGTTAGTAGAACTTTTGCTGGAAATAATGGCTGTGATTCTACCCATACTATCCAAGTAACGATGTTACAAAAAATAGTTACAGAGGGAACAAAAGCTATTTGCGAAGCAGATTGTATTGAATTATATGGAGCAACGGCTTGTTTAGATAAGGTCTATCAACAGACTTTTACGGCTCAGTCTGGTTGTGATTCGACCCATACCCAATTTTTAACGACTATCGCACCGCAAGAAGTGTTACAAGAATACTTGCTTTGTGCAGGCGATTCACTAATTGTTTTTGATTCTTTTATTAAGGAAGCAGGTACTTTTTCACAAATGTTTACAGGTGCAAGTGGCTGCGATTCGATGCATACTTTTATTATTACCCAACCGAGTGCTAATCAAGTATTTGAAGCGAAAACTATTTGTGAAGGAGAAACTGTCAACCAATTCGGACAAACTTATGCGACGACTGGAACTTATGAAGCGTCTTATTCGGCAGCAAATGGTTGTGATTCTACTCATATTTTAGAATTGACGGTATTAACGCCAACTTTTGCAGAAGCGACTTATGAAATTTGTGCAGGCGAGTCCACTATGGTTTTTGGAGAATCTATTGAACAAGCGAGTATTTTGTCAAGGGTTTTTACGGCAGCAAATGGTTGTGATTCTACCCATACGGTAACGGTTTTTGTGAAAGAAGCGCAAGTGACCAATGAAGTAAGAACGATATGTGAAGGCGAATCTATTACATTATTTGATAAATTAGTGTCTTCGGACGAGGTAGTGAGTAGAACTTTTGCTGGAGCTAATGGCTGTGATTCTACCCATACTATCCAAGTAACGATGTTACAAAAAAGAACAACAGAAGGAACAGAAGCTATTTGTACAGCAGATTGCATTGAATTATATGGTGCTACAGCTTGTTTAAATAACGTCTATCAACAGACTTTTACCGCTCAATCTGGTTGCGATTCTACCCATACCTTGTTTTTAACGACTATGGAACCGCAAGAAGTCGTACAAGAATACTTGCTTTGTGCAGGTGATTCACTGGCTGCTTTTGATAGTTTTATTAAAGAATCAGGGACCTTTTCACAAATGTTTACAGGCGCAAGTGGCTGCGATTCGATGCATACTTTTATTATCACCCAACCGAGTGCCAACCAAGTATTTGAAGCGAAAACTATTTGTGAAGGGGAAACAGTCAGTCAATTCGGACAGACTTATGCGACGGCTGGAATTTATGAAGCGGCCTATTCGGCAGCGAATGGTTGTGATTCTATTCATGTTTTAGAACTGACGGTATTAACGCCAACTTTTGCGGAAGAGACTTATGAAATTTGTGCAGGAGAATCTACCTTAGTTTTTGGAGAATCTATTGAACAAGCAAGTATAGTTTCAAGAGTTTTTACAGCGGCAAATGGTTGTGACTCTACGCATACGGTAACCGTTTTTGTGAAAGAAGCGCAAGAGACGAATGAAGCCATGACAATTTGTGCAGGAGAATCCATTCAACTTTTTGATAAATTAATTACTTCGGACGAAATAGTTAGTAAGACTTTTACTAGTGCGAGTGGTTGTGATTCTACCCATACGATAGCGGTAACGGTACTGCAAAAAATTACGACGGAGGAAACAACTTCTATCTGTGCCGCTGCTTGTGTGGAGTTATACGGAGCAACTGCCTGTGCGGATAAAGTGTATCAACAGACCTTTACAGCTAATGCTGGTTGTGATTCTATACATACCTTGTTTTTGACGACAACGGAGATGGTCGAAACTACTCAATCTTTTACGCTTTGTTCAGGTGATTCTTTAGCCGCTTTTGATGGTTTTATCAAAGAAGCGGGTATTTTTTCTCAGGCTTTTACAAGTGCAAGTGGTTGTGATTCTATGCACACTATCGTTCTTGAATTTACAGCAGAAATGACGACTAATATTGTCACTAGTCCTTCTTGTATAGAAAGTAATGGTGGTAGTGTCGAACTAACTGTTGCAGGTGGAGTAGCGCCTTATACCGTTTCTTGGGAAGGATATAATATAGGGAATAATTTTGCTGTAGATAATTTAGAACCAGGTAGTTATGAGGTGCAAATTAATGATGCATTAGGCTGTGAATGGAATCAACATATTCAAATTGAAGCCATTCCGAGCCCTATTATAGAAAAAGAAATTTTGAGTATTAGTTGTTTTGGTGCCAATGATGGGGCAGTTGATTTATTTTCTAACCAAACAGACTTAAGGTATAGTTTGGATGGTATTAACTATTTTACAGAAGCCTCCTTTTCCGCCTTGCCACCAGCGACTTATGAGGTATTTATTCAGGATGAGGCTGGATGTAGCTACATGGAAGAATTTACCCTTTTTCAACCAGCTCCTTTAGATGTAGCATTACCCGCTGAAGAAACGGTTAAATTAGGTGCATCTGTACAACTTGAACCTGTAACTAATACTCAAAATACGATTCGATATGATTGGGAAGCGATTGCTTCTTTAAGTTGTTTGGATTGTGAAAAACCGATAGCGACACCTTTTGAAGATACCCAATATACCTTGACTATTTATGATGAAAATAATTGTGAGAGTCAAGCTCAAATTTGGGTTAGAGTAGACGACAATAAGGATATTTATGTACCCAATGTCTTTAGTCCTGATGGCGATGGATTGAATGACCTCTTTACTATTCTAACGGTAGATGGCCCTATTCAAGAAGTGGAGACTTTTAAGGTCTATGATCGTTGGGGAAACTTAATGTATGAAGCCAACCATTTTGACCCATTAGATGAAAATTTTGGTTGGAATGGTCGTTATAAAGGAAAATTAATGGATAATGGCGTTTTTATCTATTTTGCTATTGTCAAATTTGTGGATGGAACAGAAGAAGAATTAAAAGGGGATGTGACCTTGACCAAATAAAAAGAATAAGGCGGTTGTTTCCCACAACCGCCTTGTTTTTTATTTTCAACTTTAACTTTAACTTTAATAGCAATAGCAATAGCAATAGCAATTTTAGAATATAATCAATCAACTGCCCCTTCACTAACCAACTTCAACAAAACCCCATTCGTCCATCCAAATCCATCTTGAACAGGATACTCACCACCGCCAGCGTCTAAACTCAAATCCACCACATTATATTTTTCTACTAATTTACCTGTATTTTTATAAACTTTAGTATTCAATTTAATCCATCGGTCTTTAATGGTATTGGCTAAAGTTTTATTGCCATAATTTCGCAAACCTTCAATCGTCATCCATTGTAAAGGTGCCCAACCATTCGGATAATCCCATTGTTGCCCATTGTCAGTCAGCGTAGAAACGACGCCACCAGGCATTAAGAATTTATTTTCAATGACTTTAGCTACTTTTTCGGATTGGTCGGTTGTTGCCATATTAAAAGTTAAAGGATATATCCCTGCAAGAGAAGGAATGCCTGTAAAAGATTGGGCAACAAAATCATAATCTTGGAAATAGCCCATGTCGTTATCCCAACAAAATTGAGTTAAAGCAGCCTTTCTTAAATTAGCTTTTTGAGAATATAAATTAGCGGCTTCTTGATTGCCGCTCATCACGTTTGCTTTAGCCAATACTAACTCTAAATTATATAATAAAGCATTCAAATCTACAGGAATTATATCCGTGGTATGAATGGTCGATAATTTTTGTGGGTCGCTAAACCAACGGCTACTGAAATCCCAACCAGATTCACAAGCTGCTCGTAAATCACTGTACACTTGTTTTTCAGGGCGGTTACTTTCTTTGATGGTTTCGACATCTTCTCGATAACTTTCTGCTCTAGGAAAATCACCTTTATCAAAATACCGATTTAAGATACTGCCATTTGGTAAACGAACAATCTTTTTATTGGTCGGGTTTGCTGCATTCACTTGTTCTAAGCCATCCATCCAATAGGCATATTCTTTCGTCAGTTGAGGTAAGTAAGTAACGATGGTATTATCGCCCTTTTGCTCTGCTAATACTTGCACCATTCTTGCAAAAAAAGGCGGTTGGGAACGAGTCAAAAAATAAGTCCGATTACCATTAGGAATAAACCCTACTTTGTCAATAATGTAAGCAAAATTATTGACCATATTTTCAATCATATCTGTTTTGCCAGCTGATTGTAAACCCAACATGGTAAAATAACTATCCCAATAATAGATTTCTCCAAATCGACCGCCGGGGACAATATAGGGATTTGGTAAACTAATTAAACTGCCTGTATTAGCGGCATCTGGTTGACGAGTTAAAACGGGCCATAAAGAATTGATGTGTTCCGCTACACTTTTACTAGTATCTGCTTGAAAGCCTGAGGCATATTGTTTAGGTTTTTCAAAGTGTTTTAATACAAAATCTTTCAGCTTGAAATCTGTTTTATCTTTATCAGTGGCATAATTTGCCATGATTTGTGCGGTGGTAAACTTAGGCGTGCAATCCACAAAAGTTTTACCATCAGGGAATATTTTGTTAAGTTGTACTTGTTCGAATAATGCGCCAAAACGTTCATTTGGAGGCAATTCTTTTTTTGTTTCGACTGCTGATGTTGGCTCCAACTTAGGCGGATTTTTACAACCAAATGCGACCACGAAAAACGCGAGCAAAAGGGTAGTGGAAAAGTTTTTCATACAATATTTATTAAAAGAGTAAGGAGGTCTTAAGGTAATGAACGAATGCTAATTTTCTAATCAATTCCTTTTTTCTACTATATCTTACAATTTTTTGTAGCACCAAATTTAACTAACATTTATTCATAGTCCTAAACCTTATTTTATAAAAATCAAAATAGCTCCAATTGCGGTCACGACCAATAAAAATTGACGGAAGAATTTCTCCGTAAAATAACTGACGATTTTTACACCGACAAAAAAGCCCATAAAGACAAAAGGCAATAACGTTAAATTGGTTTGTAAGGTATCCCAAGTGATGGTTTTCCAAGAAAAAACATGGAAAGGAACTTTAAAATTATTGACAATAAAAAAGACCCACGCTGAGCTACCAATGATTTCATTTTTCGGCAAACGAGTGGCTAAAAAAAATAAATTCGCAAAAGGTCCTGCTAAATTACCAATCATTGTCGTAAATCCAGCTGCGAACCCTATAGAACCGCCAAATAATCGATCATCGGGCAGTACACTTTTAGCGGTAGACTCTGAAAACCACATAAAAACCACGCTAAATAAAATAATACCTGCCATCCAATTTTTAAAAGTAGCTTCTGGTAAATCTTTTCCAATAAAAGAAGCTACTACGACACCAACTAACATCCAAGGTAAAAAATGAACTAAATATTTCCATTTGGTATATTTTTTAAAATAAATAACTGCCATAATATCGCCCGCAATTAATAAGGGTAAAATAATTCCTGTAGAGTTTTTAGCACCATAAACAAGTGCCATCAACGTAACCGTAAGAATGCTAATACCTTTAATTCCACCTTTACCAACGCCAAGTAGAAAAGCAGCTAGAAATGCTAAAATTAAGTTAAACTCCATGTTTTGTCGAACGAATTTAAAGCGAATATAGAACTAAATCGCATCTTGATTTATTTTAATAAATCAAAGGTAGTAGTTCATTTTCAATTCAAGTAATTCTAAAGGCTTTGATAATTTTGAATTAAACCTTTTTTTTGTATCTTTTTTAGAATTGATAATTGTTTTCCATGACAACTAATTTTAAGATAGTTGGTCTTTAGGGATGAGGTAATTATTTTCCTCATCCCTTATGGTAAATATTTCCTAGAAATTAATGATAAAAATGCAGCGATTAACTATTACCCTTGTTTTTTTTCTGTTGAGTATTGTGTGTGTGTTTGGGCAAGAATGGGCGGGGAGAGAAGATTGGCCAGCCGATTTTCCTAGACCAGAACAAACGGAACGAAGTTTATTTTTCATTCAAAGAAATTTGAATAAGCACACCATTATTTATGATTTAAACCTCAAAGAAGATGGTCAACTTGATAGATCTGAACCCATAGATAATTATTGGCGACAATACGCAAGTACGGGGCAACGAAGAGAATTGAGTTGGTTAGAATCTTGGTTAGCTTATGGCTACAGAGTAAAAAAACAGAAAGCAGATGCCTTACAAATAAAATTAAGAGCGCATAAAGAACGCTTTATTGAACTTCGGAAATATGCCGATAGATGGCGAGCGGTGATTACCATTAATGGCGAAGATAGCTATTTGACGCATATTTATGCCTATGCGGATGAATCTGGTATTATACCAGATGTTATACATGTTGACCTTTTTGGGATTAATATTAAAACTGGAAAGGAAGTGAAGGAACGAATTTATGATTAACCATAGCTTGGGCTTCCAGCCCGAGTAGCAGTTCATAGACTACTCGGGCTGGAAGCCCAAGCTACTGTTTAATTTAATAAAACTGCTTTAATATCAGGACTAGAAGGCCTAGGCGCATTGGCACTAATGATTTTACCTGCTTCATCAATCAATAAAAAACGGGGAATACCTTTGATATTATAAGCGGTAGCAATATCCGATTTCCAATCACCTTCCGCCATTAATTGTAATCCAGTCAATTCTTTCTCAGCAATAAAATCCAACCACTTTTCTTTGTCTTTGACATTATCAATAGAGATGCTAACAAACTCAACATTCTCTCCATGTAATTCAGCTTCCAATTTTTTAAGTGCGGGAATTTCTCGAATACAAGGCCCACACCAAGTTGCCCATACATCAATATAAACTCGTTTTCCTTTCAAATCAGAAAGGGGCACTTCCACATCATCTCTTTTTTTAGCGATAAAATTAGGGGCGTCTAAACCAGATTTTAAGGTTAACCAAGGTGCGATGGTTTCGGTTAATTTATTATTTAAATATTTATTGGGAATGGTGGATTGAAAAACCGTTATCATAGAATCAGCACCGTCAATACCCGCACCAAAATTCACATCATTATAAAGCATATCATAAAAAAAATAATCACGAAGGAGAGAAGCTGGATATTTTTTGTCTATATTAGCTAAACAAGCATTATAATACGCAGTAACCGAAGGATAATCCGTGTAGGAAATGTCCTTATTATTCCAAGAAAGCCCCAATCTCCTGCCTTCTTCAAAAGTCATAAGGCTAGGGTCTGAAAAATCTAAAGCTTCCAATTCACTATAAAATCCATCAGGTAATGTTGGATATGCTTTATGCCAATAATTATACATGTTTTTATAAGTTAGCAAATCATTTCCTTTATTAGCCGTTAACCGATAACTTAATGCGGTTTTAAAAGAGGAACTTAATGCCTCGTCCATTTTAATTTGGGTAACTAATTTATCAAGTGGTTCATATTTTTGTTGTACCAGCATTAAGAAAGTATCCACTTCTTTCTTGGTCATATCAGGTGTGAAGAATTCGGCTGATTGTTCCGCTAATAATTTAGCAAAATCGATTAAATACGTATTTTCTTTAGAAGGGTTTTTACTGACCCCTAGTAGCAATTCTGGACCGCTTAAAGTATCTATATTGAGCGTTGAATTTGGTGTTACATGAACATAATGGTGGTCTCTTCTCTGCGTTAAATCTAGAATAGTGGCTTCTTTAAGGTCGAGTGCTAAACTATCTTTTTGAGCGGTTACTTGGTGATGTATTTCTTGTCCAATATGATAAACATCCAATTTGTCGGGGCCAGTTCCTGCAAGGTTAATGATTAAATTAGCTTTTGGGTTTTCTTTCGGCTGACAATTTGCTAAGAATAAACTGGATAAAAGCAATAAAAAGATAGATAAGTTTCGCATGATTTTTGATTTTGACTAAAGGTAAAACTTTATTTTGATTTTGCGATTTTATTACTTCTCTGTTTCAATTTTATTCCGCAATTTCCTCAAAAGGCGCATTGGTTGCTTTAGCTAAATCTGCTGGAGATAACCCTACTAAAATGCCTCTCAGTCCTGCATTCACATAAACCATTTCGTGGACTAACATAGACGCATCAAGAAAAACAGGAAATTTCTTTTTCATGCCCATTGGCGAACAGCCGCCACGAATATAACCTGTTAATGGGAGTAATTCTTTTTGTGGAATTAAGGTCATTTTTTTATTCCCTGATGCTTTGGATAAGGCTTTGAAATTAAGCGTTTTATCTTTGGGGACAACGCCGACTAAATAGCCCGTTTTATTGCCTTTTCCAACTAATGTTTTGTATAATAAATTAACATCAAAATCGACAAATTCCTGCATTTTTTCAGGCGTGAAATTAGCAGCGTTATATTCATACGTTGCAACTGTATAGTTGATTTTTTTCTGGTCTAAAAACCGCAGGACGTTTGTTTTTTTCATGGTATTATTTTTAAAGTAGCTTGGGCTTCCAGCCCGAGTAACATTAAGTACTTGGACGAAAATAAAGTGAGCCATTTTGCTTTTATCGCCTGACTAATCCAAATCAATTTTTAAATCGACCGCATAAGAATTTGGTTCATTTTCTACTTTTAAGTCATAATGCTCTGGGTATAAAATATTTAATCGACGACGGACATTCACTAAGCCAATTCCGCCACTTCGAGGATGTTCAGGAAGGGGCACAGAATCTGGTTTACTATTTTCAATCCGTAATCTGACCATCTGCTGGTCTACGTCTAATCGAATATCTACATAGCCTTGATTAATATGATGATTTAGACCATGTTTGAAACTATTTTCCAAAAAAGGGATGAACATCAAAGGCGCAATTGTTTGATTGGTAACTTCCCCATAAACGTCGAAATTTATTTCTACTTCCTTTCCTTGTCTCAATGCTTCTAAGTCCAAATAATTCTGGATATAATTGACTTCTTTAGATAAAGGCACTCGTTTCTCATTGCATTCATACAACATGTACCGCATCATTTCAGATAATTTGATGACTATTTCTGGTGCTTTATCCGATTTTTTAAGGGTGAGCGCGTATAAATTATTTAAGGTATTAAACAAAAAATGCGGATTGATTTGAGATTTTAAAAACCGCAATTCCGATTGCATTGTTTGAGTTTGTAAATCCGTTCTTTCTCGTTGATGTTTGACCCAATCAGAGACAATTTTGACAATGGTAGAAGCGCCAACAATGGTCATATTGATTAAAAAATAAGTATGCTGATTAGCCGCTAAATAGTGTTGGTCTCTTGGGAAATCTGAATATTTAAAAAAGAATAAAATGTTACTTAAAGGCGTAACGATGATAACGGAAAGGATTAATAAACAACAGTAAATAAAGAAACGGTCTTTCGTTAGATAATTGGCAATTAAATAATAATAATTATAATAAATCATTCCACCAATAATAAGCGTTCGCAATATGGCATTGGTGACATGGAACATAATAGGATGGGTAAAACTTTCAAAAGAGAATAGAATCAGAAACCCTAGTATCCAAAAAATACTATGGTAAACAGTCCTTTGAGCAAAAAAGTCGTATATTTTATTCCTGATATTTTCTTTTCGTGAATTCGGCATTTGATGAATTGAGTGCTAGTTTAAATACTATTTCAAAGAAAAGCATTCTTTTTTAATAGCACCTTAGAAAATAGATAAAAATGAATGGCTTTTAGACGAAAAGAAAGTTTTTATTATGCCAATTTCATCAATAACTTTATTTGTCCTAAATGATAAAGACTATGATTCACAATTCCAGTCAATAAAAAGAAAAAATTATAGGACCGCCCCGGTACCCCTTCTAATAAGACAGAATCTTCTGTATATTTTAATTTTTCCATTAATTGATCATGAATTTCTTGTAAGCGTTTTTGGGCGGCTTTCCAATCTGCTTCGGTAGGATTCTCAATCCTAGTAAAATTAATAGGGCCAACTACATCAAAATCTGGATCGCCTTCGAGTTTTTTGATAATGAATAATTTCCAAGAAGCGATATGATTCACTAACTCAATAATATTATGACTATCATTGATTCGATTTCCAATGATGGCAGGGTCAATTATTTTTATAGTTTCTAAGACAGCAGGGCCATGCCATGCAGGGCCATTATAGCAACTTTTTATTAAGGAACGGATACGCCTAACTTCTGAGTACATAGCTGAATGATTTGATTATTTTGTAATCACGAAAATATAAAAAAAATGATGCTTTGCCAATTTTTTTAAACCTTGAATAATTATCAATATTTTAGCCGAATATTTAGAGATATTAAGAAATGCTATTAAGTGTCAAATTATCGAAAAAATATACCCGAATTATTGTCACAAATCCTTTTTTTTCTAAAAAAAAGATAATAGTTTAATTAAATAACAATATGTAAATAATAGGTTTATAATTCTATAAAAATAACTATTTATTTGCTATAGAGATAGCTTTAATCTAATGAATTTATTAGTGAATAAAAAGAGACAAATAACCTGTCACAAAGGATACTGTGAAAAATGACTTTAAAGCTAAAAATTAACGACTTTTAGACCAAAGAATATTGAATTATCTCCCCTTATAGTTTAAAAATTCTTAATACTATGCAAGGTATCAAAAGACGAAAGCTTGATTATCAGCACTAAACAATTTAGCATTTTTAATTATCAATCTATTTTTAATAGAACTTTGACAGGGTGTTTTTTTGAAAAATCATTCACTATTGTACAAATTTCTCAGTAATCTACAATCACAACTTTAACCCATCTTTCATTGCTTATTACACTGATAATTGACCACTAAATTGGTTAACTGAAATTTGGGATACTTATTCCCTGATAAATCAAATTTCTGATTGATTCCCTGCCTTTCCTGATAAGCAAAATTGAGTTACTTAACACTACAAACTTGTAGTACCAATAGGATGAATAGATGAGTTAAAATTTGTTTCTGCTAAGGTTTCCTTTAAGGATACTTTTAATTGAGGAAGCAAACTTATCTTTTTAGTGATGATGAAAAAATAATTTAGTCTTTTAATGGCTTGTTTTAGCTTTCTTTTTTACCAGTAATATTGTTTGTAAAAAGAAAGCTAAAGGAAGGTGACCAACTTATTTTTAGGATTATTTAGCTGTTATCCTTTTAAATTTTAAAAAATGCTATTGAAAGCTATTGTGAAACACTGTACAACTTTCTTTTTTTTATTATTTAGCCTGAACACGATACTCGCACAAAGCGGTATGATTGATATTGATTATCAAATAGAGGATCCTTCTGCTTGTAATCAATTAGATGGGGCTATTCATATTACCCCGCTTAGTGGAATTGCTCCTTTTGAATATAGTATTAATGGAGGCGCTTCCTTCCAACCAGATAGTAGTTTTACCAATCTAGGTATAGGTACTTATATTCTTTTAGTTAGAGATGCGGAAAGAAAATTCTCTTCTTTTATTTTAGCTAAATTAAAGGCAGGTGGTTCTCCAAGTATACGAGGGATTGTAATGGCAAATCCTATGGAATGTGGAAAAGGTGGCACGCTAAAGATTTTAACGGAAGGAGGATTAGGTATGCTGGAATATAGTATTGATAGCGGGAAAACATTTCAGCCCAATTTTATCTTTATGGATGTGCCAAGTGGGTTTTACCATATTATGGTTAGAAATGAAGATGATTCTTGTCCGTCAAGTTATCCGCCAGTATCTTTTGCGCCCCAATCCCCAATTGATTTTATCAATGTTGAAACAGTACTGAATCATCCAGGTTGTGATAGTTTAAATGGAATTATTTCCATCAATGTAAGTGGCGGAAGTGGAGATTATTTATATAGTATTAATAATGGCGCAACTTATCAAACGAGCAATATTTTTGATAGTTTGGCAGCTGGTACTTATGCGGTATTGGTAAGGGATACCATCTCAAATTGTGAAAAAGAACCCAACCAAGTTTCGGAATTAATAGAAGAGAATTGTAGGAACTGTGAAGACATAATCATTAATTACACGACCATTAATTCAGATTGTGATACGGCTACTGGTGAAATAAATGTAATGGTTTCAGGCGGAAGTGGAAATTATTTATATAGCCTGAACGAGGATAGTATTTTTCAAAATTCTTCGAATTTTTTAGATTTGCCAGCAGGAAATTATACTATTAAAATAAAAGATATAGACTATGAGTGTGAGAAAAATGGGACAGAAATAATAACGGTAGCAGCTAATCCTTGCCCCAATTGTGATTCGATTACTTTACAATCTTTCTTGACTTTCCCTACCTGTGATTCCTTAGATGGTCGAATAGAATTGGCCTTAAATGGTGGTTCAGGGAATTATGGCGTAAGTATTAATGGTGGCGAATTTCAAGCTGCCTTTTCGATTGATAATCTGGGCGAAGGAACTTATACGATTACGGTTAGAGATAATGAAGTTGGATGCGAAAGAATTTTTACAGCGATAGATTTAGTGGCTATTGATTGTGCCTGTAATCTAAATCTTTTTACAGAAACCAACTATACAACCATGGCAGCCACCTGTGCTGCTATGACAACAGTCTGTTTAGATATTCCGCTAACGACCTTAATGAAGCTAGAAATACTAGACAATGGGGTGAATTATACTGGAGGCTTGGCTGGCTGTGAGATTGATACGATGTTGACTTATTTGTATTTCACTTTACCTGGACAAGGTTTGGCAGGGCCTTATCGATTGGATCGCTGGGAATTAAATGATTCTATTTATACTGGAGAATTTCAAGATATTCACGAGTTAGTCGACATGATGAATAGGCTTGACCCCGCAGCTAATTGGGAAAGAGATGCGGCATCTATGACCTTAAAAGGTGGGTTTTCTGGCAATACTTATGGTGCTTTAGAGATTACGCAATTAGCTACGGATATGATGGGTGTTTTACAATTAAATACCAATTTCCTACCAAGAAATGCTCAAATTTCTTTAACTGCTGGGCAGCACGAGCTGATTTTTATAGACCCAATTAATAATTGTAGAGACACGATTAGCGTTAATATAGATTGTCCTGTTTGCCCTGAAATTGAAGTAGTAGGTAGTGAATTTATTGAAACAGTGGATTGTGATGAACCTGCGCTAGTTTGTTTTACAGGAGTCGATTCTTTAGACTTAAGCGGGTTTACTATTACGGATAATGGCGCTAATTATACTGGAACTATAAAAGATTGTCAGGATGTATTACAAGGTTTTGAACTACAATTAGATACAGGAAACCATCAAATAATCTTTGATAATAGGGCGTTAGATTGTCGATTTGTCTTTGATTTAACGGTGACTTGTGAAGTAGATAATGTTATTCGGATAGATACAGTGATTTATGTAGGGGAAGTCGATACTATCTGTTTTCCAGTATATTTGATGAATGACAATATTACGAGTATTCAACCTACTTGTGAAGGACTAAATCCTTTTGTAGGTTTTGAAGTGAATAACCTGAATAACTGCTTGGTTTATGAAGGCTTACAAATCGGGAAGGATACTTTATGTTTGTCTGTATGTGAAAATAATAATGTTTGTGAAGAAATAATTATTACGGTAACTGTGCTTGACACGATGACGATGGATACCATGACGATGGATACCATGATGGTCGATACCATGACGATGGATACCATGACGATGGACACAATGATGGTTGACACGATGACGATGGACACAATGATGGTTGACACGATGACGATGGATACGGTTTGCCAACCTATTTTTCAAGAAAAGAATGCGACTATTCAAGTGGCGGATTGCCTGATTGATGGACAATATTGTTTGGGCCTACTAAAGAGTGAATTAGAAAATTATTCATTAAGCATTAACGATAGCCTTTTTACGGGTGTTTATGTAGATTACGATGTGCCAGAACAAGCTAGTTTGGAATTGCCCATAGGCATCTATCAACTCATTTTGACCGAAAATAATGGTACTTGTAGCGATACTGCTATGCTGAGTATTATTTGTGAGGAAATAATGGACATTTTTGAAGATACGGTATTGGTGAATGAAATGGACACTTTCTGTTTAGACAGTTTAAATTTGCCTTATACGATTGCTAGTATTGCGAATATTTGTGAGGAGGAATCTGGAGAAAATGTCATTTTTACGATTGATACGGTCAATCACTGCCTTATTTATACAGGAGTGGAAGCAGGAATGGAAACAGCTTGTATTGTAATTTGTGATAGTTTAGACAATTGTGATACGATTACGGTAGTGATTACCGTAGAAGAAATGCCAGATACTATTCCTCCTCCAATTGCCATTGATGACCGAGATACTATAGGAGAAGGAAAAACTAAAACCATTAATGTATTAGGGAATGATACCACCAATTCTACCTTAATTACTGTGGTCATTTTAGAACAACCGACCAATGGTATCGCCACCGTAAATCCAGATTTAACAGTTAATTATATGGCAAATAATGGCGTATGCGATACCACGGATATGTTCACCTATGAATTATGCAACCCCAGTGGATGTGATACCGCAACGGTCACTTTTTATATTGAATGCAAAGCGTTTCTTATTTTTAATGGTTTTTCTCCTAATGGAGATAATGTCAATGAAACTTTTACCATTGAAGGAATAGAAGATTTTCCTAATAATACCGTACAAATTTTTAACCGTTGGGGAAATATGGTTTTTGAACAAAGTGGCTATAAAGGCCAATGGAATGGTACTTGGAATAATAAAGATTTGCCAGATGGTACTTATTTTTACTTGCTAGATGATGGAGAAGGGAAGCAGTATAGTGGATTTTTACAGATAAGACGATAGAATAAAATGAGGTGTATCAAAAGGTAGTTTACACTTTATTATTTTTCCATTACAAAAGGTATAAAAGTGGAGGCATCTCAAAATGTCGCATTAAAAAATTAATTGAACCTTAAAAGGTAGCTTAGATGGCTGGTCTGATTAGAATGGCTACTCAGACCAGTTGAAGTTGAAAATTATTTTACCTAAAATAGGGTGATTGTCCACGACAATCACCCTATTTTAGTTGTTACTATTTTTATTGTCTGAAACGAGTCAATTTTTTTGTCGGGTTCTTTTCACAATTCAACAAAATGATTTTTTTTTTATAAAATCTTCTTCTTTTTAAGAAAATAGGCTTTTCTTTAACCTGCATTTAACAGGAAGCAACCATTCAATTAATACAAGATTAGCTTCCTAGAAGACATAATTAGTTTTTTCTGAGGAAAAGAAACAACTAACTTTACCAATTTGACACTAATTTATTAGTTTTAAGATACTATAAATTATCTAATTTTTTAGACGACCTAATCTATATTCTTGTTTAAAGACTTACCCATAAACATAACAAGGAAGGTATTTTATATCTTTACCAATTAATTGTACTGATTGCTTTTCGTCAATCAGCATTCATTCAGCAACTTTTATAAATTTTTAAAATATTAACGGTAGTTATGAAGCAAATTTTTACAAAATTCACTTTATTTTTTGCGGCCTTCTTTTTGAGTGCTTCACTTTATGGACAACGGTTCTATAGTGTAAGTATTGATGGGGTCGATGGCGATGCTACGGCTTTAAGTAGTTCTTTGCCTGCGCCTTGTACAGAAATAATTTCTGGAGAAATGGTAGCAGGAACACCTGCAGATGGATGTGCTGCCTTAACTAATCCTGAGGAATTGGCAGGTAAGATTGCGGTTTTAGATAGAGGTAGCTGTAATTTTACGGATAAAATTCAAAATGCCCAAGACGCTGGTGCTATTGCAGTTATCGTTTGTAATAATCGCCCAGAGTCAGAAGATGGCGGTGGGGTTATTGTGATGGGGGGAGAAGACCCTGGCACGATTAATCTTTTTGCGATAATGATTAGTCAAGAGCAATGTGTTGCTTTAAAAACTAGTTTGCCTGCTCAGGTGACTTTAGCTGTTTCAGGATTTGAAGAAACACCTGCAGAGAAAGTACTTTGGGGAAATGAACCAGGCCAAGGTGATTTTGACGGTGGATTAAATGGCTGGAGTACGGTCACTATTTCTTGTAATGATGCACCTTCTGAATTGGATACTTGGAAATTTGACCCGGATGCGATATTAGATGAAGGCGTTTTGTCTATTGGTTCTGCACCTGGTCCTACTTTTTGTAATGGAATGATGGCTTTTGATTCGGATTATTTAGATAATGAAGGAGGTATTTTAAATGAAGATGGTAGTATTAATAATGGTGCAGTAGGTACTGGCCCATGTCCAGCACCGCAACTTGGGGAATTGATTTCTCCAATTATTGATATTAGTGGTTTTGATGCGGCGGGTGTTAGTTTAGAATTTTACCAAGAAACTAGACAGTTAAATAGTCAATATGTTATACAATACAGTATAGATGGTGGAGATACTTATAACGGAGTGGTTATTAATGAGGAAATAGATGGAAATGCCTTTAATGAAACAAATAAAACTTTTGTACCATTACCAGGTGCAGCTGGGGCTGATTCCTTAAGAATTAAATTTACTTATTCAGGTAACTATTACTACTGGTTAATTGATGATGTAAAGATTATTGAAAGAGAGGCTAATAATTTAAGAGTCAATGAAAACTTCTATGCGGCTGCACCAAATGTGCGGGTGCCAAAGAGTCAAGTAGATGCGATAAATTTCTTAGCAGATATTCAAAATATTGGTGCATCGACTCAAGAAAATACGACTTTGAGTATTAGTGTCACCAATGATGAAACCGGAGAAGAAGTCTATTCAGATGCAGTCAATTTAGGTAGCATTACTGCGGATTCATTAACTGAAAATAATTTATTGCCAAATAAATTTACACCAGCAGCAGAAGTGGCAAAATATACAGGTGTTTATACGGTATCAGCGGAAGCGGATGATACAGATTTATCTGATAATACGCAAACCATTAATTTTGAAGTAACAGATAATGAATTTGCCAATGAAGATGGTACGAATCACGGTAATGTAGAAATTACGGATAAAAACCAAATTCCAACTTGGTCATTAGGTAATTATTTTTACCTACCAAAAGGGAATGGTTATAAAGTAACTGGTTTCGGTATTGGTATCGGAAATGCAGATGAAGTAGGTGGTTTAGAAGTTGGCGTAAGAATGTTTAAATGGACAGATGTGGATGCAGATAGCGATGATTCTGGTTTTCCAGAAGCAGCACCAGATGAAAGAGAATTCATTGGTTTTGCAGATTATGAAATTTTAGGTAATGAATTAGCAGAAGATATTAACTTAATTGGAGCAGCAGATATTTTTAATGCAGATGGTGATGAAGTACCCATTTTATTAGAGGACGATGCTCATTACCTAGTAATGATGACAATGGACTCAGAAGTAGGGGCATCTGCTAAAGATGATTTGTATACAAGCTATTTAGCTATGAATTTAGCTTCTACAGCAGCTGGTGCACCAAGATATTGGTCTTTCTTTGGTAATGGTTCTGATATTTTTGAAACGGTTTATGATGCGAATAATTCCTTTACGCCATTGGTAAGAATGTATATTGCACCAGAAGACGCTTCTTCTGTAACGGAATTACCAGCGGATAACTTGATTACCGTTACGCCAAATCCTGCATCTGAATTTGTGAACGTATCTATGGATTTTACGAAATCTTTTGATCATGTGAATATTATGATGACAGATATTACAGGAAGAGTTGTCTTAATGAAAGACTTAGATAATGTGAGCAATCACCAAATGCGTATTGATGTTGGTAACTTAATGAGCGGTACGTTTATTTTGAATATTACTACGCCTGATGGGGTTAGAACGGAGAAATTTATTAAGGTAGATTAATGTAACACAGCTCTCTGAGCGGTGCTGCCTAATAAGTAGTGAAAAATCATAAAAAAGGTTCGATGGTTATTACCGTCGGACCTTTTTTGTTTGGGAGATACCACGGATTTTTTCTGTAGTGCCAAGCTCTGCTTGGTGGATTTATTATCTCGGATTTTTTACTACGGATTGGAGATATTACGAAAATTTGTGGTTAACCTGAATAAAACACATCGAAATCAGCGTCAAAAAATATTATGCCATTGCCAATAACTCCTTCGCATTCTCAATAGCAGAATCAGAAGGTGGATTCGTACTTAACATAGTCGCAATGGCTCTTATTCTTTCTTGTGGATCTAGTGCTCGTACCTTCGTTTTCGTGCGCTCTCCATCCACTCTTTTATACACAAAATAATGCGCATCTGCTTTCGAGGCCACCTGCGGAGAATGGGTAATGACAACTACTTGATGTTCGTTGGATAATTTGCGTAGAATCCGTCCCATTTTTAAGGCAACATCGCCAGAAACGCCTGCATCTATTTCATCGAAAATCAAAGTTGGTAAAGGAATGGCACTTGCCACTAAAGACTTGATACACAAGGTTAAACGAGATAATTCTCCACCAGAAGCCACTTGTTTGATAGATAAAAAACGACTGCCTTTATTAGGAGCAAATAAGAATTCTACAATATCTCCACCTGTTGGTAATAATTCTTGGGAAGGGGTAATAGACACCTGCAAACGAGCATGTTCCATTGACAAAAGCGCCAATTGTTGATGTACCAATTGTAGGAAACCATTCACTACAGATTTTCTACGTTTAGTTAATTGAGTAGCTATTTTTCTAAGTTGTAGCTCTGCTTTAGTAATGGCATTTTCTAAAGCTATAATTTCATTAGATAAATCCCCGAAAGAAGTTAATTGCTGGATAATAGCATCTTGAATTTCCAATAATTCGGGAACAGAATTAACACCATGTTTTTTCTGTAAACGATAGATTAAATCTAGCCGATTTTGTACTTCTGTCGCTCGTTCTGGATGATATTCTGTATCACTTGCAATACTTTCAAACTCATTCGCTAATTCGCCTAATTCTAAAACTATCCCATCGTATTTTTCTAGAAGCGGCCCTAAGGTAGGTTGGTATTTCCGAATTTGATTTAAAGAAACGCCCAAAACTTCTAATTGACTTAACACGGATTGTTCACTTTCGGATAAGTGCATAAAAGCGCTGTTCAATTTAGACTTTATTTCTTCCGCATTATTTAAAGTAGATAACTCACCCTCTAATCCATCTTGTTCGTCTGCTATTAATTCTGCGGTATTAAATTCTTCTAATTGAAAGTTTAAAAAATCAGTTTCTTTAGCAGACGTCTCATTTTGCAAAATGAGTTTTTTGAGCTTCTGTTGATTATTTTTATACCCCTTAAATTGTTGTTCGTATTTTTTAATGATTGCCCCATTATCAGCTAAGGCATCGACCATTCTTAATTGGAAAGACACATCATTAATATCTTGTGTATCAAACTGCTGATGCAAGTCAATTAAACTGCTGCTTAACTGTTGTAAAACTTTTAGATTAACAGGTGTATCATTGACAAAAGCCCTAGTTTTTCCGGAGGGTAATAATTCTCTTCTAACCACGGTTTCTTCTTCGGAATCAATATCATTGGCTTCAAAAAAAGGTCTTAATCCACTATATCTACCTATTTCAAAATTAGCTTCAATGACACATTTTTTACTGACATCGTACAATGCTTTCGTATCTGCTCTTTTGCCCATAATCAAACCCAAAGCACCCAATAGAATAGACTTTCCAGCCCCCGTTTCTCCCGTAATAATTGTTAAGCCTTTAGAGAATTGTATTTCCAATGCCTCAATAATGGCGTAGTTTTTTATTTGGAGCGTTTTTATCATTGATGTTATTCGTGTAGTAATTGATGGTTGAGTAGTAGCTTGGTTCTAGCCGAGTAAAATAAAAACTTCTCCTGCTAAAAGCCTAAGCTACTTCTTATCAATCAATTGAGATTTGTGATACGTTTAGTCTAAATAGTTTATCCCTCTTATCAACAAAGTTAGGGCTTGTCTAGCATATTTACTAATGCGGCTGTTGAATTTAAGTAGTGATTATTAAATATTTTAAAACTAATATTTAATAAAAAAATAATGCAACTTTGGCAACAAGCCCAGCAAAATCGGGGCAAGTATACTAATATTTGTTAGAATTTACAATTATTTGTTTTAAAAATTAGTGTTTTGAAATTTTTATATGTTATATTTGCATGAGTTAAAACACCCCTTAACAGCAAGTAGTAACTTAAAATCGTTCATAAAAGAAAGATACGGAATACAAGAAGTCTCGATTTTTTCACTAAGGTTTTTGTATTTAGATAAAATCTATAAAGATTACATTTATGAATTGCAGTAAAAGAGCCTTTTGGTTTTGCCTTTGGTTAGTACCCCTGCAATGTACGATAGATGATACCCCCCAACAAATAGTTGAAGTAGTAGCTTTTGAAGACTTATCCACATTTCCTATACCCATTAAAATACCTAAAAAGAAAAAGCGTACAGGAAAGCTAAAAAATGCCCTACCACTCCTAAACACCTATTCAAAAACAAATCTTTCTACTTTTTCTCTTCCTAGAATTGATGAAAACTTGACGAAGGCATTAATGCAACAACTAAAATTGTTGAAACGTCGAAAACAAAATTATACCCAACAATTTGAGGAGATTTCCTTAAATTTAACAGATTTAGAAACCACTATAGAACTCTTGTTACTTTGGCAACAAACTTATCCTCAAGGTTTAGAAAAGCACTTAAATGCCTACCAATTAAAAGGCCAAGATGGTAAAGGAAATGTAAAATTTACGGGTTATTTTACACCCGAATTAAAAGTACAAAAGCGACCTTCCAAAAATTATCGGTATGCCATATATGCTTATCCAGAAGATTGGCAAGGTCAATTACCCTCTCGTCAGCAAATTGACGGAGAAGGCGCACTGAAAGGCAGAGGGCTAGAATTAGCTTATGCTAAACGATTAGAAGATATTTATTACATGCAACTACAAGGTTCTGGTTTGGTTAAATATGGGAGTGGTCAACGTAAATATTTTGGATTTGCAGGCTCTAACAGACATCCATATAGTAGTATAGGAAAGCATATAAAAAATAACGAATCTATTCGATTAAAAAATATTTCGATGGAAGGGGTTAAATCTTACCTAAAATATAACCCAGATAAAGTAGAAGATATTCTTTTTACCAATCCTTCTTATGTCTTTTTTGAAGCCTCCAATTCTGCTCCCTTAGGTGCAGGACATGTGCCTTTAACTGCGAATTATTCGATTGCGGTAGACCCTAAGCATATTCCTTTAGGTGGTTGCTTACTAGCGGCGGTACCTATTATGGATGAGGAAGGAGATTTTTCCCATCACGAATATCAATTTTTATTAGCCCAAGATGTGGGCGGTGCGATAAAAGGAAATGGACATATAGATGTTTATAGTGGTGTAGGCAAGGCTGCAGAACGGAAAGCTATGGAAATGCATCATTATGGACAATTATGGTTGCTACTTCCAAAACCATCTGACGAACTAGGGCCTATTTTTTCTAATGGCGCATTAACCAGTCAGTTTTGATTTTTTTGATAAATGGGTTGAAAAAATAAAAACAAACGAGTAGCTTGTGCTTTTTTAATTAAATTCAGTACATGAAATTTTATAGCCTGCTGTTTGTAAGTTTATTTTTTATAAGGTGTGCTAGTTTAGCACAAGATAAAAACATGAAAGATACACCATCTAATACTTTAGATATCGCTGCTGTTCCTGAGCTTCCTTACCATCAGATTCCTGATTATCCTGAAAAAGTAACTGCGGGAACGACTATTGGAAGAACTTTAGATGGTTTGGGTTATCGTTATTATTGGGCAACTAAAGATTTGACCGAGAAAGATTTAGCCTTTGAACCAGGGAATGAAGGGCGTCCAGCAAAAGATGTATTGGAACATTTGCTGGGGCTTTCAGATATGATTGCTAATACGGCTCAAAAACTACCTAATATCCGACCTCGCCCAGAAATAGCGTTGACTTGGGAAGCACAAAGAACAATGACCTTAAATAATATTAAGAAAGCCAGCGATATATTTAAAGCTAGTTCTGATGAAGAAATTGCGGCAATGAAAATTATTTTTCAGAGAAGAGGAGAACAAAACGCAGTACCTATTTGGCATTTGTTTAATGGACCTATTGACGATGCTATTTCCCATGTAGGGCAAATTACTTCTTACCGTCGTTCGGCTGGTAATCCAATTAATCCTTTTGTGAATGTATTTATGGGTAAAACGAAGGAGAATTGATAGATTATTATAAATTAGAAGTCAGGTCGTTTATTTCTTAAACTGTCAAAAGCCACGTACTACTGCACAAAATAGTTTTGGACACAGAGTTCAAAGAATACAAAGCTAAAGGTACTCTGTGTCCTAAGTTTTTGAGTCTTTGCGTGCGTTAATACTATAAACCGATAGCCTAGAATAATCAACGAGCCAACAAAAGAGCAACATAAAAAACTAACCATGAAAAAGCTGCTACCAATCCTACTACTAATGTTCCTCTTCAATGAAGTAATACAAGCCCAAAATGCCACCATTAATTTTGAAATAACCGACGCATCTACGGAAAAGTTAACACCTGCTAAGTTAGTCGTTATGCAAAATGAGGAACCTTTTGAACATGGATTGTCTTCTACGGATGATTTAGCTTGCCGAGGACATACGATCTATTCTCGTACGGGAAAAGGAAGTTTTCAATTGCCAGCAGGGACTTATGAAATATGGTTTGGCAAAGGCATGGAATATAGTGTAGATGTACAAAAAATAGTATTAGATAGTCGCCAAAATACGACACTTAAAGCAACTTTAAAAAGAGAATTAAATCCAGAAGGTTACATTGGTGGCGATATGCATTTACATACTTTTACTTTTTCTGGTCATGGTGATGCAAATGTGGAAGAACGGTTAATTTCTTGTGTAGCAGAAGGACTAGAATGGGCAGTAGCAACCGACCATAATGCGGTATTAGATTATGCGCCGTATATGAAAAAATTGGGATTAGAAAATTATATGGCAACAGCGGTAGGCAATGAAGTAAGTACGCCAATTGGGCATTTTAATACTTATCCTTTGGCAAGTGGTTCGGAAAAAGTAAATGCAAAAATTTCTGTAGGAAAAGAACTATTTGAAACGATTAGAGGACAAGGTTTACCGCATACTTTAATCCAAATTAATCATCCAAGATGGGTGGATTCCGACTTTTTTAATACCAAAGGTTTAGACCCTTTTTATGGTATGTCTAAACATCCAGAATGGGATTGGGATTTTGATGCTTTTGAAGTACTAAATGAAAATTTTGGGATAGGCTGGAGAGATGCACCCGATAATAAGTTTTCGGTCAAACAAGATTGGTTTAATATGCTCAATCAAGGTTTGAAAAAAACAGGATTAGGAAATTCAGATAGCCACTCTGTCATTGCTCAAATTGCTGGTGTGCCAAGGAATTATATCAAAAGTTCAACGGATAATCCTAGCCAAATTGATAATAAAGAAATAATAGAAAGTATTAGAAACCAACAAGTTAGTGTCGCAAGAGGACTTTTTGTAAATCTGGAAACGGTTGCGGGAGAAGGAATTGGCGCAAAAGTAAATCTTGAAGGAGAACGACAGGAATTAACCTTAAATTTGACCGTGCAAGCGGCTTCTTGGATAACCTGCCATAAAGCAGAATTAATAGAAAATGGAGTAGTTATTAAAACCTTTGATATTCCTGAAAGCACTAGTGTAGATCGACTCAAAAAAACGCTGACTTTACAACCTAAAAAAGATAGCTGGTATTTGTTAATTGCTTATGGAGATGTGCCAATGGCACCCATGGTACAAGGTAAAGAAAAACCAGTTTTACCAATGGGTTTCACCAATCCAATCTGGGTCGATGCTGATGGGGACGGAAAAATCACCTCTATTTATAATTATACGGAACATTTAATTAAAGAATTGGATGGTAAAGCCACAAAAATAGTAGAAGCTTTAGAAGAAGACGCTGCTCTTATTTATCCAGCTTTTTACCATTTATTTTCCACTAAAAATAAAATGGCAACAAAAGTGACCGCTGATTTTTTAAAGAAAGCAAATACTCGCCAAAAGCAATTACTCTATAGAGAATTATCTAAGGAGGGAAGTGAAGTAGCCAATAATATTTTACGTGGACAAAAACGAACGACTTTAACTCCTTTAGAAGAAGTTGTTTTAAATTATTACATAGAATTCCCGTTGAGTCAAACTAAAGTAGAACGTTTCAAAAAGGAAGAAGCAACGGCATTAGATGAACAATTGAATTATTTGGAAGATGTTTATCGGTTTAATTATTCGGGTGCGACGGAGAAATGGTTAAAAATCACCAAAGCCAATGAGGTCATTAAAGGGCAAAATCAGACTTGGACAGAAGGAGTAATACCTACCGATGGTATTTTTCCTATTGGGAAATTATTAGCGGAACAAGCAGGTAATTATTTATATATCGACTATCCATTATATGCTCGGATGGATACGACGATTACTTTTTTTATGAATACGAATACCAATGTTCGGATTAGTCGAGCGGGTAGAATTTTACAATCGATTTCTGCTAATCACCGTTTTCCATTAAGAGCAAAATTGGTGCAAGTAAAAATGAAAAAAGGCTTAAATGAGTTATTATTTAGGTTGGATAATCGAAAAGATGCACAAATTAGTTTACAAGAAGTTAATCCTAATAAGTTGCTAGATGCCAATTTAGCGGATATAAAAACTGTAGACCATTTAGCACTAGATAAAAAAGTGACTTACCAAATAGAACCTTCTCCTAAATACCACGGTCACGGTATTGCTTTAACGGATGGCTTTCGAGGAACGACTGACTATGGAAGTCAATTATGGCAAGGTTGGAGTGGCGAAAATGCCGAATTTATTATTGATTTGGGTAAAGTCGAAACGATTAACAGGGTAACAATCGGGACTTTAATTAACCAAAAATCATGGATTTTCTCCCCTGAATCTATCGAATGCACTTTTTCTACAAATGGTCAAATTTATACTGATTCTAAAATGATTGAATTAACGAGTACAATGGAAGCAAAGGAAGCAATGATTAAAGATGTTGTATTGGAAATTGACTTGGTGAAAGCCCGTTATATAAAGATTGTCGCTAAAAAAATAGCAGGTTTGCCAACATGGCATGCTTATAAAGGGTCGGATGCTTGGATTGTTTTGGATGAAGTGATGATAGAATAAAATATATTTTGTATGTTAGTGCCAATTAATATTGACCACTAATTTTTCAAACAAAATGATAACCAGACAATACGCCATTTTATTAATAGTAGTAGGTATCTTATTAACTGCCTGCGCTCAATCTGACAATCAAGCGGAAAGTGTTGTTAAAAAGAAACCCAATATCCTTTTCATCATGTCAGATGACCACGCTTATCAAGCGATAAGTGCTTATTCCAATCACCTGACAGAAACGCCTAATATTGACCGCATTGCCAAGGAAGGCATGTTGTTCACCAACGCTTGTGTGACCAATTCTATCTGCGCACCTTCAAGAGCGGTTATTTTAACAGGAAAACACAGTCACCTCAATGGGAAGATTGATAATATGTTTCCATTTGATACGACCAATATTACCTTTCCTCAATTATTACAAAATGCGGGTTATCAAACTGCTATGTTTGGAAAATTACATTTTGGTAATAACCCAAAAGGATTTGACGAATTCCAAATTTTACCTGGTCAAGGCACTTATTATAACCCAGATTTTATTACTAAACAGCATGGAAAAGTTAGAGAAACGGGTTACACAACCGATATAATTACAGATAAAACCTTGAACTGGTTAAAGACCGAAAGAAAGGAAGAAGAACCATTCTTATTAATGTATTTGCATAAAGCCCCACATAGAGAATGGCTTCCACCAGAAAGACATTATAAAAATTTCACTAAAAAAATATTTCCAGAACCTAGTACTTTATTTGATGATTATGAAGGAAGAGGCAGCGCTGCCAAAGAAGCAGAAATGAACCTCTTGACCCACATGAATTGGGCAGGAGATTCTAAAATTCGCCCAGAAGTAATGGATGAATTAGGCATACCTGAAACAGCAAAATGGGATAAAGGCGCTTATAAAAGAGAAGTTGGTAGACAAAATGAGGCACAACGAGCTAAATGGGATGCAGTTTATGATCCGATTAACGAAGATTTCAAAAAGCGATTTCCAACCATGACGGAAAAGGAGAAAATGCAATGGCGCTATCAAAGATATATGCAAGATTATTTGGGTAGTATTGCCGCTGTAGATGATGGAGTAGGGGAAGTACTAGATTATTTGGAAGAAAGTGGATTAGCAGAAAATACGATTGTGGTGTATACCTCTGATCAAGGTTTTTATTTAGGCGAACATGGTTGGTTTGACAAACGATTTATTTACGATGAATCTTTTAAAACACCTTTGATGGTGAAGTGGCCTAATGTAATAAAACCGAACCAGATAAATACCACAATGGTACAAAATTTAGACTTTGCCCAAACCTTTTTAGACGCAGCTGGAGTAGCAGCACCAGCCGATATGCAAGGGGAAAGTTTAGTCCCCTTAATGAAAGGAGAAGCGGAAAACTTTAGAGAAGCGGTTTATTACCATTATTACGAATATCCATCGGTCCACATGGTCAAAAGACACTATGCAATTGTTACCGAAGAATACAAACTAGCGCATTTTTATTTTGATGTAGATGAATGGGAATTATACGACCGAAAAAAGGATGGAAATGAAATGAAAAATGTGTATCATGAGCCAGCGTACGCAGAGGTAGTGATTGAATTGAAAGAAAAATTAGCAGCGATGCGAGTGAAGTATAAAGATTCAAAAGAGTTAGACCAGAAATATATTGATATGTATGCGGAGAAGATGAAGGGGACGAAATGGTGGAAGTAAAAATAGCCTAACTGAAAATGAATAACAAAATATTAGATATATTCTCTGAAGATAATCGGAATGGAAAAGATAAGATTTGGATGCTTATTTTACAATTCAGTTTTTTCCTTTACTATTTAAATAATAACAGATGGAACAAAAGCAAATAGAAAATAAATCAACTCAAAGAAGTCTTCAAGATTATTTGTCTTTGGGCTATTTGTATTTATTGATTCTGGGTATTTTTAAAGATGCTATTTTTTATGGTTATTTAGGGGTAAATATTATTAATTACGCTAATGTCCAAGATATACTGTTAAGTCCAATTATTCATTTGACGTCAGATATTAAGCAATTTTTGATAATCTTTGTTGGTATTCCTTTAATATCTTATGTAGTAGGGTATGCAGCCAAAAAATACCATAATATTAATAAAAATAAAGAATGGTATCAGGCAAAAAAGAATTACGAAAAATGGGATAAGGCCTATGGTGAAGAATCCTCTTATGATTTCTTAATGACTCTTACATTTCTCTGTTTATTTGGTGCATTTATTGGTTTTGGTTTAGGAAAAGGACAGAAAATAGCTCAACGATTAGAAGCAGGAGTATTAGAAAATAATCACGAAATAACGTTTACTGATGCATCAACATTGGAAGTAAATATGATAGGGCATAATACGCTAGGTTCGCTCAAATTTTTGATTAATACATAAATTACACGAAATAATATTCTGTATTAAAAGTATTTTTATCTTTAAAACAGTATTTTGTTCGTATTTATTTTTATTAAATAAATATAATTAAAATATTATTTTTAACCCTAAAATAATAACCTGAAAAGAGTTTATTTAAAATAAATAAAATTCTGCATTTTAAACATAAATCAAAATATTATTTTGATAATATTTTATTTTATTAACTAATTTTGGGCGAACCTAGCGATAATAGCGAATATATATTTTATGTTTCTGAAAAAGATACAGTAGTTACGATTATGCCCATTCAAGGAAATATCAAAAAAATACAAAATCTAAAATAAAAATGAGGGATTTATGTTAAGCGGTCAACTTTTTTACCCTTAAACCTCGATACCTCTAAACCTTTCAAAAATATGCAAATAAAAAAATCATCCACAGTTTATGATGCCATTATTGTCGGTTCTGGCGCTGGTGGTGGAATGGCGACTAAAATCCTCTCCGAAGCAGGCTTAAAAGTAGCTTTAATAGAAGCAGGGCCATTTTTTGACCCAAAAGACCCCGTTACCCAAACCCAAATGAAGTGGCCTTGGGAATCTCCAAGAAGAGGGGCAAGTGTCACCCGTGCCTTTGGGGATTATGACATGTCTTATGGCGATTGGAAAGTAGACGGAGAACCCTATACCCAAAAAGGGGATACGAACTTTTTATGGTGGCGCTCCAGAATGTTAGGAGGTCGAACAAATCATTGGGGACGAATTTCTCTTCGATTTGGGCCTACCGATTTTAAGCATAAAGATGTAGATGGATTGGGCGATAATTGGCCCATTAGTTATGAGGATGTCAAGCCTTATTATGACCGATTAGATAAAATGGTAGGGGTATTTGGTTCCAATGAAAAACGGTATAATGATCCAGATGGCTTTTTCTTACCTGCACCAAAACCTCGGCTACACGAATTATATTATATCAAGGGCGCAAAAAAAGTAGGGGTAGATGTGATTCCTTCTCGATTGTCTATTTTAACCAAAAAATTAAACAATGAGAGAGGTGTATGTTTTTATTGTAGCCAATGTAATCGCTCTTGTAATGCTTATGCAGATTTTTCTTCCAGTTCTGTTTTTGTGATTCCAGCGGTGAATGGGACGGGACAAGTTGACTTATATGTGGATAGTATGGTTCGGACGGTAACGACCAATGATGAAGGGAAAGCGACGGGTGTTTCTTATATTAATAAAAAGGATAGGAAAGAATATCAATTAAAAGGAAAAACGGTTGTTTTAGGCGCTTCAGCCTGTAGTACCGCTCGAATATTATTGAACTCTAAGAGCAAGCAACATCCAAATGGATTAGGAAATAGTACCGATAATGTTGGTCGTTATTTGCATGATTCTACGGGGGCAGGCAGGGCTTATTTTGTGCCAGCATTAATGAATAGAAAAACCGATTATAATGAAGATGGAGTAGGGGGCATGCATGTATATTCGCCTTGGTGGCTGGATGCGAAGAAAGATAAACTAGATTTTCCTAGAGGGTATCACATCGAAGTTTGGGGCGGCATGGGGATGCCTTCTTATGGTTTTGGTTTTGATGTCTCTAGTTTGAATAAATATATTGGCGGCGCAATTGGTGGCTATGGTGATAAATTGCGCAAAGATGTCAAACAATTTTTTGGCGCAGTCGTAGGCATGGCAGGTAGAGGAGAATCTATTGCCTTAAGAGATAATTATTGTGAAATTGACCCAGATGTGGTCGATCAATTTGGTATTCCTGTTTTGCGTTTCAACTATAAATGGTCTGATAATGAACGCAATCAAGCCAAGCACATGATTGATACCTTTGATGAAATTGGACAAGCAATGGGGGGCATTCCGATGGGAGAAAGAGCAGGAAAAGACAAAGATTGGGGCTTGTTAAATCCAGGTCAAATTATCCATGAAGTAGGGACCACTAGAATGGGGAATGACCCTAAAAATTCGGTAACCAATAAGTATAGCCAATTACACGATGCAGATAATGTATTCGTCGTAGATGCAGGTGTATTTACTTCGCAAGCAGATAAAAACTGTACTTGGACGATTATGGCTTTGGCTATGCGGACTTCTGATTATATTATTGATCAGTTGAAGAAGCAGAATATTTAGAGAAATGCAATTTTCAATTTTCAATTTATAATTTTCAATTTTCAAAAAATACGGGGGATGGTTTAGCCGAAGCCGAATATAAAATATAAAAAATGAAAAGACGTGATTCTTTAAAAACTTTATTAGTTGGTACCGTAGCAGGGGCAACTTTAGGTTCAACAATAGGTTGTAAAACCGATGGAACAACGACTACAGAAGCTACTAGTGAGGTGGCAGAGATTGGATTATATGGTCGGACGCCGAAAGAAATAGCACATGATAAAAAAATAACAGGGCAGGTCTATTTAAATGAACATGAATTGACCACTATTGCTGTGTTGTGCGATATTATCTTACCTGCTACAGCAGATGCAGGTGCTGCCACAGATGCAGAAGTGCCTGCTTTTATTGACTTTATCGTAAAAGATATTCCTAGCCATCAATTACCCATTCGTGGTGGTTTAATGTGGTTAGATGGAGAAGCCAATCAGCGATTCAATAAAGAATTTATTACTTGTTCTAATACGGAACAAATTCAAATTATTGAAGATATTGCTTATCCTGATGACGATGGAAAAAAGCCACTAATGGCGCCTGGCATCAAATTCTTTAGCCGTATGCGTAATTTAACGCTGACAGGTTATTATACCACTCGTATGGGCTTAGATGATTTGGGGTATACAGGTAATTATGCTAACGTTTGGGATGGTGTTCCTGCGGAAGTGCTTAAAGATCATGAGGTGGATTATGACCCAGCATGGTTGGCTAAGTGTGTGGATCAGAGTAAGCGAATGGATATTGCGGAGTGGGATGATGCTGGAAATTTGTTGACCTAATCTTATCATTAATTATTAACTTTATTATTATAAAATTAGAAATATGCCAAACCTAGTAATAATAGCTAAAATAACCGCCGCTGAAGGCCAATCAGCAGCAGCCAAAGCAGCACTACTAGAACTAGTAGACCCAACCAGAAAAGAAGCAGGTTGCATTCAGTACGATTTCCATCAAGATCTAAAAAATCCGCATCTATTTTATGCTTACGAACAATGGGAAACAGTGGAGCATTTACAAGCACATGGAAAATCGGAACATATTAATGCGATGCGAGCCAAAACAAAGGGAATTATTTTAAGTTCAGAATTGAGTTTTCTGAATAGAATTTAAAATACGTAGTCAAATATTTTGGGAAGAACTGTTTTTTGATTTTATTAAAACAGTTTTTCTCGGAATATAAAACTAGCTTAATTCAAGTAGTTGATATTTAATTGGTTTAGAAAAAAATCTTGTTAAAAAAAGCGGTTCAGCTATTGTCAATTTCTAAAATACCTGTATATTTGTGGCTGGTGAGATTCCTCGACCAGCTCCTTTTGAACTCCCCCAGGTAGGAAACTAAGCAAGGGTAGAAAGTTGAGCGGTGTGATGGGGTCTTGCCTTTATTGTTTTTAGACTTTCCTGTTCTTATTATTTTGATCTTACCTTAATTACGGAATCTAAAGTATTCTAAATCATTCCAGCAACTTTCTTTTTTAAAATAAAGAATTTTACTACCATGTTGAATCTCTAACAATTTAAGCACATTATTTATTTGTCTTATACGTAGCGAATACTGTTGAAATTGAAGACAAAACATTAGACTGACCCTATCTAAATTTGTTCATTTTTGGCAAAAAATTTGTTAGTAATAAAGAAAGAAGACTTATTTATTTGGTATATGAATTTTATTTTATTTATAAATAATCACTATATATTTCTTTAAAAGCCTATCCCCTCTGTTATAACGAACAATGTTATGGCGTTAAACACAAAAAAATGTCATGGATAGAACTGTACCTTGCATCATGTTGATAGACGATGATAGAGCTACTACTGTTTATAATGAAATAATTATAGAAGAACATGGTGCCGCTAAAAACATAATTATCTATAATTCCCCAGAGGAAGCCCTAATTTATCTAACCACGCCTTTTACAGATAAAAAAATAAGCCCTGATTTAATACTTTTAGATATAAATATGCCTAGAATGGATGGCTGGGAGTTTATCGAAGCTTATAAGGAAGCTCAGAAAGAAGGGCTTGCAAATATAACGATAGTGATGCTTTCTACTACCGCCGATAAACGAGAATATGAAATGGTAGAAACGAATGAATTACTAAGTGGAATCAAGAGTAAACCACTTTCTTTTGAAGCTTTAGATGAAATTTTAGATATCCATTTTAATAATTTGTCTTTAACTAAATCATCATAACTGGGTTTTGGTATACTGCTAAGAAATTTATAGACATTAGTTTAATACAATTAATAGACTTTATTCCAAAGAACTTAGTGCTTCCAGAACTTCAAGTTCTGGAAGCACTTCTCATACGATTTATTTTAGAATAAACACTAATGCTTTAGCAAAAATATTTACTGACTTTTCTTATTTAAAATACTGATTTAACGATTCTTTTATGGAAACCCAAATTCAATCAGCTTGGCAACTTTTTATGACTCACGCTGAGTTTCCAATCATGATTTGTCGTATTTCTACTGCAAGGGTAGAAGAAACAAATCAACGAGGACTAGATGCGTTTGGTTATCCATTATCCTTTTTGAAGGCTTCTCATTTTTCAGATTTTTTGGTTAGTGGTAATCCCAATGAATGGGAAGAGCAAATAGCTTTAAAAAAAGCAGGATTAAGTGATAAATGGGATACTAAAATAATTTGTAGAAAAAATGAAATAAAATCTGTCGAGATAAAATTTATAGAAATTCAAGCATTAGAAGATGTATGTTTAATTCGTATTAAAGAACAGGAAACGGAAGATCAGAAAGTAAGAGCATTAAAAAAGCAACTTTCTTTTTATGAGACTATTTTGATGCAAATGCCAACCGAATTTGCGGTGTTGAATGCTAAATGGCAGTACCTTTTTGTGAGTCATAATTCTATTAAAGACCCTGAATTTAGGGAATGGATGATTGGGAAAACGGATTATGATTTTTGCCGCTATAGGAACAAAGATTATAGTATTGCAGAAAATCGCCATAAACAATATAATGAATTAGCCCGCACTAAAACAAAGAAGGAATGGATCGACGAACATAAAACGGCTGATGGCGGGACGAAATATGTACTAAGAAAATTGTACCCCTATTTTATTGATGGAGAATTGCAGATGAATTTTGGCTTTGGTATTGATATTACGGAGCGTATTAATGCAGAAAAAGAAAGAGAAAAGATTCTGAGAGATATGACCATTCAAAATGAGGAACTAAAACAATTTGCACATATTACTTCTCATGACCTGAAAGAACCACTCCGTACTATTGCTAGTTTTACGAATATATTAAAGCGGAGATATGCAGGAAGTTTTGATGAAAAAGGAAATGAATACATGCAATTTGTAGTAGATAGTGCAGATAGAATGGGAAATTTATTAACAGGGCTCCGGTCTTTTGTGACAGTAGATTTAGATAGAATTGAAGAGAAAATTACAGATATTAATACACAAAAAGCTATTAGCGATGCTATTGCAAACTTAAAACTAAGAATTGAAGAAACGCATACAAATATAACCCTTCCAACAAATTACCCTAACATTAAAGGTCATCCCCAATTCTTTACCCAATTATTTCAAAATCTAATTCTTAATGCCATTAAATTTTGCAAAAAAAGACCTGAGATAAGGATTGATTGGGCGGAGCAAACAGATTTTTTTCAGTTCTCCGTTCAGGATAATGGAATCGGTATTGATGATAAATATAAAGAACGAATCTTTAAACTATTTAACCGTTTAGACCGAGGAAAATATGAAGGTACTGGTGTCGGCCTAGCTATTTGTAAAAAAGTAGTCCAATTGCACCACGGTTCTATGTGGGTTGAATCTGACGGAATATCTGGCAGTACCTTTTTCTTTACTGTTAAAAAGAATTATTTGAACTAATGAACTTAATATAAAGATTAGGAGTGAATTTTTTTAACTATTTAGTAGTTTGAAAAATTGAAGTTTATTTTTGAAGTTGAAGTTGAAATTGAAATTCCCCCTCCCCTCGACGCCCTATTCCCTCCCTTTTTATACCCTCCACCATTAAATCGACACCTAACACATTTAAACATAGCTTAATCATTTCAGGCCATATACTCTGAGAACAAAGGGCTAACAAATCACACAAATGGATAAATACATTATTCTAGGAGGAGGAATAGCTGGTTTAGCGACGGCTATACAGCTAGTAAATGCTGGAAAGAAAGTTGAATTATACGAAAAAAGCGCAAAAAATCAATCGCAAGGTCATGCTTTTATATTAATGCCGAATGGTTTGGATGCTTTAAAAAGAATTGGCGTCAAAGATGCTGTACTTAGATTAGCTCATCCAATTGATAATTTTCAATTGCATAACCCAGAGGGAGATCTAGAAAATCAACAAAAATTACCAGGAGCACTTGGGATCAGAAGAGGTGTTTTAGTGAATATACTCACTAATGCCTTGCCAGCTAATTTTATTCAATATGAAAAAGGATTTAGCCATTTTGAAAAAGATTTAAATGGGGTTATTGAAAAAGCCGTTTTTTCTGATGGGACTAAATGCTCAGGCACGGTATTCATAGGAGCGGATGGTATTTGGTCAAAAGCTAGAAAAACAGTGTATTCAGATTTTTCTTTATCTCCCGTAAGGATTAGAGAAATCGTATCTGTTATAAAAGCGCCTGAATTAGTTAAAGAATATGCAGGAACTTTTATCAAGGTAATTCGGAAAAGTGGTGGAATGGCTGTTGGTATGTTGCCATGCGATGATACACATCTTGTTTGGTTTATCCAATATGATAGCCAACATCCGCACTTATTGGATATTCCACTAAAGGAACAAAAACAGCGCCTTTTTCAGTTGACTAGAAATTGGTGTCATCCTATTCCTAGACTCATTGAAAAAACAGATTTTCAAAAAGCTTATACTTGGCATACGACAGATATGAATCCAATACCAAGCTTTCATCGAAAAAACCTTGTGCTGATTGGGGATGCTGCTCATGTTTTATTGACTTTAACGAGCCAAGGAGTTAGCTCGGCTTTGGAAGACGCTATTTGTTTAACGGATTTAATTAATCAATCAACTGACCAGCCTCAGGCTGTAATTTTTAACCGTTTTTCCAACTTACGAAGAGGAAGAATGGAAGAATATTTTCAGCTTGGAAGAGATTTACGAGAACAATTTTTGTTTCCTATGCAAAGTATCCAGAAAAGGGATATGCCGTTGATTTATAGTGAAGTATAAAAAGAAATTGTCGCCAATAAAGCCCAATATTAAGGGAATAATACTAGACAGTAAATTAAGGGGGCGGATAAAATTGTTATATTGTTAAAATTGTTTTATTGTTATCGTAACGCATTGTCAAACAACAATATAGCAATAAAAAAAATTTAACAATTATTATTCATTAAATATGTTCGACCCCTTAAATATTGTCCAATTTTGACTACACACACATACTATTAAGGCATAAATCATAACTATTAGAAACCAAGCGAGTTGTTTCTTTATTTTTAATGCTTTAGAGAAAACTAAAACACAAAAAATGTCCAATTTACCACCATTGACCGCCAGAAATGGTATTAAAAATGGTTTCGACCATTTTCAAAAACCACCTGTGACTGTACCTTCTTTTGACCATGAGAGCATCAATTATCAAGCGTTAAAAGAAAGAGCATTTAATTTGAGATGGGCTACCGTTCCCAATGGTGTATTGCCTTTAACAGCAGCAGATCCTGATTTTCCTGTAGCACCAGAAATATCACAAGCCATCCAAGATTACGCAAAGGTGGGCGTGTTTTCTTATGGTCCTTCGGAGGGCTTACCTTCCTTTAAAGAAGCGGCTGCTAAGGTGATGTTCGAACGTAAAAAAGTACCTTGCAGTGCTAACTTAATCTTACCTATAGATGGAGCTGCTTCTGGTATGTTTACGGTGGCAAGAATGGCACTGTCACCAGGAGATGAAGCAATTGTTTTTGACCCGGTTGATTTTTTATTTCAGCAGTCTATAATTGCGGCAGGAGGAAAAGTAGTTCGACTACCCTTTAATTTAGGAGATAATACCTTTGAAAAAGAAACATTGGAAGCATTGGTTACACCAAGGACAAAAATGATTTGTGTTTGTAATCCGCATAACCCCCTAGGTCGTGTTTTTACCCTTAAAGAATTAGAGACGTGAGTTTTGGATATAAAAGATTGGTAATCAAATAATTATCGTGAAATATTTG
>JAFMDF010000621.1 GCA_017857395.1 Bacteroidota bacterium
CCGCAAAGTTACAATAAATACTATTTAGAACTTCATGCGTAAACCACTAGGTAATAAAATAATGTGGGGAGATAGGCTGTGGTCAGGCTATGGTCAGAATCATAGTTCATAAATCTTACATCATAAATCCATCTAGAAAAAATATTATACAGATTTATGATTTATGATGTAAGATTTTAGATTTATGATTTGTCGTCTTCCCAAAAACAAAAGAAACCTTATCCCTCATTTTGAACAGCCTAACGGGAAGGTCTAGACCCTTTATCAGCAGTAAATACACCCCGTTCTTTAAGGTTTTAGATAGGAATTACAATAATTTTGTTGATGGTAAAATACTTTCCACAAAACTATTTTTATGAAAAAATTAATCCTGCTACTAGCTATTTTAAGCTATCTTCAATCTGTTACTGCACAAGTTGGTTTTCTAAGACTTAGTCCGTTACAAAAAACAGACATAAAAGTCGGTTTTACAGACATTTCCATTGAAAATTCTCGACCATCTAGAAAAGGTAGAGTTATTTTTGGCGACTTAGTTCCTTACAACGAGCTTTGGAGAACAGGTGCTAACCGAAGTACCAAAATCTCCTTTAGCGATACTGTCTATATTGGCAAAACGGCATTAGCTCCTGACACTTATACTTTATTGACTAAACCAACTAAAACCGATTGGGACATTTATTTTTATAAAGATTTAAGTCTTTGGGAAGCGCCTGATAGTTTAGACAAAAATAAGGTAGCTACCCATATTAAAGTACCTTCTTTTCCTTTAAATCAATCCATCGAAACGCTGACCATAACCGTAGATGACCTAACAAAAAATAGCGCTAATTTAGGAATAGCTTGGGAAAATATTTATGTGGCAATTCCTATAAGCATTCCTACGGATAGGATTATGACTCAGGATATTACGAAAGAATTAGCGCAGAATGCAACCGACTTTCATGCAGCAGCTTATTATAATTTTAATAATAACTTAGATTTGGAACAAGCAAAAGATTGGATTGGCAAAGCTATTTTAATTCGAACCCAACCAGATTACAGAGATTATTTGTGGCAATCCTTGATTCTTGATAAATTAGGGGATAGAAAAGGCGCTATTCAATCTGCTAAAAAGTCTTTAACTATTGCCAAAACGGTAGGTTCAAAATATGGCGTTGAAGAGAATCAGCAAACTTTAAAAGAATGGGGTGTTCAGCTAGAAGAGTAAATGGTTTTTAAGTCCAATATTATAAATCCGAACCGTTCTGCTAGTTAAACCGCATTTATTTAGTTCTAAAATAACCTATTATTGTAGAAAAGTATTGTCAAATTTTATTTGGCAATAAAACAGTAGCTTGGGCTTCCAGTCCAAGTAGTAATTTTTTTTAAACCTAAGTATCTATGCACCTCCTCGGGCTGGAAGCCCAAGCTACTTAAGATAAATTTCAGCAGGGTCAAAATCTAACAAATATGTCTAATTTAAAATGGGTTGTTTTTTTAGGGTTTAGTTGCTTTCTAGCGAATACATTAAGCGCACAACCTTTAGCAGAACTAATCAAACGATATGACCAAACATTTTCAGCCAACGAACCTGGAGGAACGATATTAATCAAAAAAGGCGAACAAATAATTTGGCAAAAAGCTTATGGCATAGCAAATCTAGCAACCAATGAAAAGGTAACCGAAAACACTATTTTCAATACAGGCTCTATCTCTAAAACAATTGTAGCTTACGGTGTTTTAATTCTGGCAGAAAGCCAAAAATTGTCAATTGACGACCCAATTAATCAGTATTTTGATTTTAAAAACCCTACGATTACAGCTGACATTACGATTCGTCATTTATTATCCCATACTTCTGGTTTGCCCGATGCTAGAAATGTTAGAAATAATCCTAAATTTTACTTGACCGCAAAGGACCAGGCAAACTTTGACCCAATTTTACAGATAAATCAATTAAATTTTCCAGCTGGTGAACGCTTTCAATATTCTAATCCTGCTTTTAATGGCTTGGCTTTAATTATTGAAAAAGTCGCTCAACAATCTTGGCAACAATTTATCCATGAGCAAATTTTTCAACCTGCAGGGATGACGCAAAGTAAAATCACAAATGGGCCTAATCCGCAAACAGGAGTTGCCCATGCTTATGTGTCCAATAGCGGTAAATATATAGAAAGAGATTATGGGGAAGAACCCACTTTTGCCGCGGCTGGTAATGGCGGTATCTGGTGTTCTATTCTAGATTTAGCCAAGTATGAAAAAGCTATTCAAAACCATCTTTTTGCGAAAGAGGCTACCATTCAATTATCTCGTCAAATTTTCCAACCGAATAATTGGGGAAATACCGGTAATCCAGCAGGAGTTGGGCATAGTTGGTTTATTAAAGAAAAAGATAACCCTTCCAATTCGTATGGTGTAAATATTTATTCTCACACGGGTTCGCAAGGAGGATTTCGGTCTTTTTATATAGCTGTTCCTGAGAAAGACCTGTTGTATGTCGCTTTGTTTAATCGACCTGTCTCAAATATGAATCAATTGATATGGGAAGGTTTAACTTTGATACAAGCAGCCAATTGGTTCGCAGAAAAATGATAATTATCTATTCAAAATTTATTTGTTATTCCGCTAGGTTCGCCCAAAATTAGTTAATAAAATAAAATATTATCAAAATAATA
>JAFMDF010000268.1 GCA_017857395.1 Bacteroidota bacterium
TCAATCTGTTATAAAGGAAAAAGTATACGGTTTTTAAAAAGTGTATAGGTGTGAAGTAATAGATGACTTTAAACGAATAGCAAGTTACCCAAAGGCTACTTTGATAGGCTTAACCAATCAACTAATTTTTTTACCACTTATCGCTTTTGGCATTATTACGATGTTAAATTTATCTCCTATGGTAGCGGTAGGCTTTATGTTGCTTGCTGCTTGCCCAGGTGGAACTACCTCGAATTTAATTACCCATGTCAGTCGAGGAGATACCGCCTTGTCTATTACATTAACGGCCATTAGTAGTTTTGTTTCTGTAATAACTATTCCGTTAATTGTCTCTTTTTCGTTGATTCATTTTGTAGGAGAAGGACAAGCTATTGAATTACCAGTATTGCCGACTATTGCTCAAATTTTAGTGATTACCATTGTGCCTGTTTCGATAGGCATGTTAATCAGGCATTTCTTTCCAGATTTTTCTGAGAAGATGGACAAACCTACTAGAATCTTTAGTGGCGTTATCTTTATATTAATTGTCATAAGTATCATTGCGACTAATACGGATATTATTGAGCAATATTTATTTGAATTTGGAACGGTTAGCTTACTTTTAGTTTTAACTACTATGGGGTTAGGTTTTCTCACGGCGAAGTTATTTAAACTCAACCTACCACAAAGTATTTCTATTGCTATCGAATCAGGTATTCAAAATGGTACGTTGGCGATAGTTATAGCAAATAGTATTTTACAGCAAAATGATATGTCTTTACCTGCTGCTATTTACAGTTTAATTATGTTCTTGCCTGGTGGATTGATGATGTGGTATTTTGGTCGGAGGAAAGAAACAATGAATTAATGAATTATTGTAATTTCCACTCGCCGATTTTTAGCTTTACCTTCAGATGTGTTTTTTTAATTCAATAATTGCGATTTCCTTTAATTTATGTGATTCTAAGGTGAAAACTGTGGGGGAATTAAAAAGCTTACGATTCAGGAGAATCGTGTTACATTTCTGTTTTTTCTAGTTTAAACTATCTATAATGGCTAAATAGCAAAATTAATTTCAATTTTACAGAAATGGCTTAAATTTGAAAATTTGAAATTGAAAATTGAAAATTGAGAATTATATTTACCTATCTTAGCCCAATAAAATCATTAAACAGTCACAGTATGAACTTAATCAACAAAACCCTTTGCCTTCTTTTAATTTGCTTAATGGCAATGCCTGCTTTCGCCCAAAGAAAGAAAAAGAAAGGAAAAACACAAGCTTTATCAATAACAAATACTGCCGTTAATCCAGACCTTTATAAAGGATTGAAATTTAGAAATATTGGTCCTTTTAGAGGGGGGAGAAGTGTTGCCGTAACTGGGGTTAGAGGTAATCCTTTGTTATATTATATGGGCAGTACAGGTGGAGGTATTTGGAAAACAGCAGATGCAGGACTCACTTGGAAAAACATTTCTGATGGACAATTAAAAACAGGTTCCGTTGGTGCGATAGCCGTTGCGCCTTCTGACCCAAATGTGATTTATGTAGGAATGGGCGAACATCCAGTTAGAGGAGTGATGACTTCTTTTGGAGATGGGATTTATAAATCAACAGATGCAGGAAAAACTTGGACAAATATTGGCTTGCCTTTAACCAGACATATCGCAGCGGTGCGCATTCATCCTAGTAATCCTGATGTAGTTTATATTGCCGCCCAAGGCGCTGTTCATGGCCCAACCAAAGAAAGAGGTATTTATAGAACAACCGACGGGGGCGCAACTTGGAGTAAAATTTTATACGTAGACGAAAATACAGGTGCAGCAGATTTGAGTATGGACCCAAATAATCCAAGA
Organism: Bacteroidota bacterium; assembly: GCA_017857395.1. Lineage (GTDB taxonomy): Bacteria > Bacteroidota > Bacteroidia > Chitinophagales > Saprospiraceae > JAFMDF01. The sequence continues at coordinate 1,834 of JAFMDF010000268.1, forward strand.
ATTTTATATGCTGGGATGTGGGAACATCGCAGATTTCCTTGGACGGTACAAAGTGGAGGCCCAGGTTCTGGTATTTATAAATCCACGGACGGTGGAGATACTTGGGACGAATTAACGAAAGGCTTGCCTAAAGAAATGGGAAAAGTAGCGGTAGATGTTTCTCCAGCGAATTCCAATCGAGTGTATGCGAATATAGAATCTTACCCTGAAAAAGGAGGCGTTTTTCGTTCAGATGATGCAGGAAAAACATGGAAGCAGACAACCAAAGACAGGGTGACGATTGCTAGGGCTTGGTATTATATTGAAGTATTCGCCGACCCAGTTAATGAAGACGAAGTTTATGTACTAAATGCACCCGTATTAAAATCAACAAACGCAGGTTCATCCTTTAAACGGATTCCGATTGGACATGGCGATGAACATGATATGTGGATTAATCCAGACAATCCGCAAAATATTATAGTTGGAAATGATGGAGGGGCAACTATTTCTTTTAATGGGGGGAAAACATGGTCCACCCAAGAAAATCAACCAACTGTCCAATTTTATAGAGTGATTACGGATAATCAATTTCCTTATCGAATTTATGGTGGACAACAAGATAATTCAACGGTTAGTATTGCCAGTAAAGCCCCAGGTGGCATTGGTTGGAAAGATTGGTATCCAGTAGCAGGCGGTGAAAGTGCTTTTCTTGCTTTTGATGCAGATAATCCGAAAAAAGTATATGGTGGAACGTATCATGGAATTATGTCTGTTTGGGATGCGGATACTAGAACTAGAAAAGACATTATGGCTTATCCTGTGATAGGCTTGGGGATGGTGCCAAAAGATATGAAATACCGATTTAATTGGAATTCCCCCATTGTGTCTTCTCCTCAGAATTCTGATGTGATGTTTCATGGTGGAAATAAAGTACTCAAGACCACAAATGGCGGCATGAGTTGGGAAGAAATTAGCCCAGATTTAACTCGGAATGATAAAACCAAACAAGGCGTCGGTGGTATTCCATTTACCATAGAAGGCGCTGGTGGAGAAAATTACAATACCCTAAGTTATTTAGAAACCTCTATTCACGATGCCGATGTACTTTGGGCAGGAAGTGATTGTGGTTTGGTTCATTTAACGCAAGATGGTGGTGAAAACTGGTCGAATGTTACGCCACAAGGTTTAGGAGAAGTGATTGTCAATGCGATTGATGTCTCTCCGCATGACCCAGCGACGGCTTATATTGCAGCTACAGGCTATAAATTTAACAATTTTACCCCCATGGCTTATGTGACGAAAGATTATGGTAAAACATGGAGTAAAATTACTTATGGTTTCGGAAAAGACCATTTTGTTAGAGTGGTGAGAGCAGACCCTAAACAAAAGGATTTATTATATGCGGGGACAGAAGGTGGTTTATATTTTTCTAATAATAATGGGCAACAATGGCACAAATTTGATTTAAATTTACCTGTTACGCCGATTACCGATTTAACGTTTCAAGACAATGATTTAGTCGTTGCTACTTCTGGTAGAGGGTTTTGGATTTTAGATGATTTAGGGGCTATTCAACAATCAAAAGGTACTTTAGATAGTACTAAAAAAGTAACTATTTTCAATCCTAAACCAGCAGTGAAAGCCTTTTTTGGTGGCAGAAGTAGAGGGGCTAATTTGGGTAAAAACCCTGAAGATGGCGTTCTAATTGACTACTACTTGTCTGAAGAAATGGATTCTATGGATTTAAAGTTAGAGGTTTTAGATTTGTTGGGAAATGTGGTTAGAACCTATACTAATAAAAAGGATAAAAACTTCAAACGATACGAAGGAGGCCCAGGTCCGAAGAAAGTATTACCTGCTAAAAAAGGAGTCAATAGGGTTGCTTGGAATATGAGAAGAAATTCTATTCCAGGCGTGCCGAAGGTTTTTGTCAATGGCGGATATGGAGGTTCTTCTGTAGCGCCGGGCAATTATAAAATTAGATTGACGGCTGCTGACGAAGTAGTAGAGACAGAAGCAATAGTATTACCAGACCCACGCTTAAAAGTAAGTTCCGAAGATTTTGCCCAGCAACAGCAATTATTGACTCAGATAGATGCCGCTTTATTGGACATACACGAGAATGTTAATCGGATGCGGAAGGTAAAAGGGCAAGTAAAAGGATTAAACAAAACTTTAAAAGATACGCCTAGTGCAGATACTTTAATGACTATTGGAAAAGGGATTTTAAAAAGTATTACTACTTGGGAAGAAAATTTAATTCAACCGAACCAAAAAACTTTCCAAGATGTGATTAATTTCCCGAATCAATTGAATTCGCATTTTATGAATTTAAAGAGTAAAATTGATACGCATGACCCTCGACCAACAGCGGGTGTCAAATTGCGATTGAAAGAATTATTAAGCGAATGGGCAACGCATAAAGCGACTTTAAATAGTCTTATTGATAAAGATGTCAAAGGATATAATGAATTGTATCATTCCTTGAAAATTCCTGTTTTGGTGATACCAAAAGAATAAATAGTCGCTTGGCAGGTTGACAGAAAACTCCTGTTTTGCTAAATCTCCAAGATTTAGCAAAACAGGAGTTTTCTGTCAACCTATTGAATTTCTAGCCCGAATAGCCTCTTTTAGCGTATATAACTCATTAGCTACCTTTGATGATTATCCGTGTCCCTTCATTAATCCGTGTTAGTATTTTTACCGCAGATTAATAAAGAGACACGGATATTTGTAAAAAGACACTTGGAAGTCTTGAACCAAACCCGTCATTTTAAATTTGGTCAAACACTAGTAATTTTATTTCATTTATCTAGCCATAAAGATGTGACTATAAGACAAGGAAATCCGTCACTTATAGTCAATCCAAATTCGCAATTAGTTTTTAAAAACAAAAATTGCGAATTGAAAATCGAAAATTGTTTGACTTCCTCCCAAAAAATGAATAACCTGTTTTCTTTTTATCAACAAATAAACTCATGACAAAGCATTTCTTTGCAATTCTTCTTTTTTGTTGCGTCCCTTTTTTATTCATAAATTCCCTATACAGTCAAGAACCGACCTATTATGGAGGCGAAGCAGCTAAAAAATTAGATTGGACGCTATTCTATTTAAATGCCCATTATGTAGATTCGACGGATGTTGACCGATTGGCGGAAATAGCGGTTATTCGGATGATTCAAGAATTAGACCCGTTTTCTAGATACCAATCCAAAAAACAGCTAGATGAGCAAAGAAAAGCGGATGAAGGCTATAAAAATGATGGGATTGGCATTAGGTATTATATCATCAAAGATACCGCTACGATTACTTTTATTGACGAAACAGGGCCAGGTGTAGCTGCTGGATTAAAGAAAGGGGATAAAATTTTATCTTTAAATGGTATTAATACCATTGGAAAAAATTTCAATATCATTGCGGAAATGATTATTGCAGACAGAGGAACGACCTTAAATCTTAAAATTAAAAGACCCGGCGAAAGACAATTATTGGATATTCCAGTTACTAGCATTAGTCTTTTTGCGGCTAGTTTAGATGCGGCTTATAAAATTAAGGATAATATCGGTTATATTCGTTTGAATCGATTTACGATGAAAACGCTTGGAGAAGTAAAAGCAGCCCTAAAAGATTTAAAAAGCCGAGGAGTAGAACATTTGATATTTGACCTAAGAGGTAACCGAGGTGGAGTGGTAACGGGTGCTACAAAGTTGGCGGATGAATTTCTTTCTGAAAATAAGTTGATTATGTCTTCCGTAGGTAAAGGGTTACCTAAATCAGAAGTATTAGCTACGGCAGGCGGTTTATTTGAAAAAGGAAAAATTGCGATTTTAACGAATGGTGTAACTGCGTCGGCAAGCGAGATTTTTACAGGCGCATTGCAAGAATGGGATAGAGCTTTAGTTTTAGGAGAAATGACTTATGGAAAAGGTTTAATTCAACAATCTTATTTATTAGGAGATAGTTCTGCCGTTCGCTTAACCATTGGTCGTTATTATACGCCAACGGGAAGGATTTTACAACGACCCTTTGAATTTGATACGTCTACTGATTGGGTATTCCAAAATATTGCGGGGGCAGTACACTATAAAGATTTTACGAAAGCTTTAGTAGCCCACCCTGAAAATCAGTGGAAATCTATGAGTGGGCGCTCTTTATTAAAAGGACAAGGTGGAATTATACCAGATATTTATTTACCTAAAAAAGCGGTCAATAAACCCCAACTAAAGATACTCAATAATATAGGGATTATCTATAGATATGTTTGCTATCATGCGGATACTTACCGACCATTTTATTTATATAATTACAAAAATGGTAATGAATTTAGGTTAGATAAATCTGTTGATAAAGGGATTCGCTCTACCTTTTCGGAATTTTTAACTGCGGATCTTGCGGATAAAGAGCTGGCAAAATCCATTATTCAACAAGGTATTTCGTCTGATGTAATGATGCAAATAAAAGCATGGCTCGCCCCTCAAATATGGGAAACCGGCGCTTATTTTGCCATTTTTAATGAGGCAGATGAAGTCGTGTTAAGAGCTATAGAGGCTATTCAAGATAAAACCTTTGAAGAGGTAGGTATTAACTATTAAGGTTTTCGGTTGTGAGTTATCAATTATCGGTTTAATAAACTAATAAACTAATAACCGACAACTTTAAATAGAAGTATTATACCATAGCCGTCAGGCTAAGAAAATTATTACTGATAGTCAATAATTTAAGCAGGTGTCGATGTTTGAAGATTTTATCTTCAAACCAATATTCTTTAGGTTTTTAACCTAATTAACTTTAAAAAACACCTAAATTAAATCGTTAACCTGACGGCTATGGTATTATACTTATGCAATTCCAAGGCTTCAATCAATCGAATCAATTTATGGCCATATAGAATTGCTGGTTTAGAAAATAGATAATAGTTTACTTTTCTAATTCTATTTTTTACTCATTTAAAAATTTCTGATTAATTACAATTTAACAAGATTAATCTCCTCTAAAAAGAATTATTTTTCACTCAAAGAGGATAAGTGTTTAGAAACTATCGGATAATCGACAGTTATTAAACATTCCGCATCGATTTTTCTGTTATTAAAAGGCAATGAATTAATAAATACTATCTTGCCATATATCTATTTTGTTGATTCAAATTACTTATGTCTTTTTATTTACTCCTATTTTATTATTGCTTTATTTCGACTGACGTGTTTTTTGCGCAAAAAACACCTAGATTATATCCTAATAAAGAGATGCATCAGGCATTTGTAAGTGAATGTCGTTGTGCTGATTCTTTGGTCTTAGTTACTTTTTACGAGGCAATGAATGGAGAGGACTGGAAAGAAAGTTGGGACTTAAATCAACCCTTAGAAACATGGAAGGGAATCGCCTTAGATAATGGAGATTGTGTAGCTGGACTAATCTTAAATGCAAATGATTTACAGGGGGAACTGCCTGCGGAAATAGGCGAATTAAATGGGCTTAAAAATTTGTCTTTGGGGAATAATGAGATAAGGGGAACATTACCTGAAAGCTTAGGTGATTTAAAAAGTTTAGAAAGCTTAAATTTAAGGAATAATAAACTTTCAGGGATTCTTCCAATTGATTTAGGTAAACTACCAAAATTATCCACACTTAATCTGAGTGTCAATGAGTTATCAGGTAGTATTCCAACTCAAATTGGCAATATTCGTACCCTGTCTGGCTTATTTTTAAATCAAAATAATTTCTCAGGAAGTATTCCAATTCAACTAGGGAATTTGAGTGAATTAGTAAGTCTAAATCTTTCTGTTAATCAACTAACTGGAGCAATTCCTAATGAAATTGGTTTACTGACAAAATTAGTAGGAATTGGATTGAATAATAACCAGTTGACGGAGGAATTACCTGCTGAATTTGGACAATTAGAAAAACTGGTTTCCCTGCGTTTAGAAAATAATCAATTAACTGGTGAAATTCCAGAGACTTACGGTAACTTACCTCGACTAGAATCCATTGCTTTAAATGATAATAATTTGTCAGGTTGTTTTCCGGAGAATTTGCGAAACCTTTGTGCTTTATCAGAAATCGCCATACAATTTGGAACAGGTTACAATTTTAGAAATAATCCGTTATTACCTTGGGAAGGAGACTTTAGTCAATTTTGTGATGGGAACGACCAAACAAGAGCGACTTGTAATGATGGCAATGTAAATACAGTGGAAGATGGCATTAATGAACGATGTCAATGTGGAAAACTGGAAGATGTGGTTGAACCGGAAATAATGCTCCATGTGGAATTGAGCACTACAGGTACTTGTCCAGAAGAAAATAATGGACAATTAAATCTCCTTATTCAGCCAATTAATGATACCTACTTAATTGATTGGATTGGACCAAATGGAAATCAAATGCAATGGCAGGGCAATAATACGCTGGAGTTAACAGCATTGGCGGCTGGAAGTCATGCCTTAACCATTACGAATGAACTTAATCCTACGTTAGCAACTACCCAAACATTTGAAATTGACATTTTGAATTGTTTGGATGATTTTGATAAAACAAAAATTCCTCGACTAATTACGCCCAATGGAGATGGCTTAAATGAACGATTTATTTTTGATGATTTAGAAAATAAGCCAACGCTTTTTAAAAGGAATGAGATTCTTATTTTTAATCGTTGGGGAGATGTTGTTTTTCAAGCCAAGCCTTATCAAAATGATTGGTCAGGGCAAAATAATACAGGGCAAAGATTACCAGAAGGTACTTATTATTATGTGTTTAAATTAGACTTAAATGAAGGGCAGGTGATTAAAGGAGATATTACTGTCGTGCGGTAATATATTTTAGCAGGGTAGGGATAAGTTGATTACAAGATTTTTAGGTAATAATAGGTTTGTTAAATGAGGAACTATTAGGGTGTCAGCTAAAAAACTGATAATTATCCGTTTCCCTTTATTAATCTGCGGTAGTTTTTATAACACGGATAAATAAAGGGACACGGATATTAGATTTTAATTAGATTAAAAAGTAACGTATAAGTCATGCATACAATCTCACAATCTTTACAATCAAAAGATAAGCTATTAAGCTGTTTTTATTCCACTATTTAGCTCAATTTCTCACCAATTCTCGTTCTATTTGTTCCAAAGATTTTCCTTTTGTTTCAGGTAATATTTTTAAGAAAATAAAGAAACCTGCTAAAGCGATAAATCCAAATATAAAGAAGGTTAAAGCATTGCCTAAAGTGGATAGTTCCCAAGGGAAAATCTGTTGAATGACCCAGCTAGAAAAAGAATTAATAAAGCCAATGAAACCAATGGCCAATCCACGATATTTATTAGGATACATTTCAGATAACATGACCCACATGACAGGCCCCAAGGAAAAGGCAAAACAAGCAACAAATCCTAAAATACCTAATAAAACTAAAGTCGCATTCATACTCACTGCTGCCTCTATAATGGCACCTTCCTGTTTTTTGTAAGTTTGATTTCCCAATGCAGCTTTCATGTCATTTTTAAAGTCTACATCATTGGCGTAAATCTTATCGGCTATCGCACTTAGTGCCGATTTATCTACTCCTTCTAGTTGGGTAATATCATCTGTTGTTAATTGATAAGTAGCTTGTTTGAAACTATAAGCACATAGTAAAAGACTGAGTGCAATTCCACCAATTCCTATTAATAAGAGTGGCCTTCTGCCCATTCTATCAATCAAATACATCGCTACTAAGGTGAAAATGACAGAGGTGCCACTAAGTAAAACCCCAGAAGAAAAGGCGGCATCTGTGCCAATACCAGTTTGCTTGAAAATAGAAGTAGCGTAGAAGTAAATAGCGTTAATACCTGTAACTTGTTGTAAAATGCCTATTGTTAAACCAACAAGTAAGATAAAGCGTAAGGCAGGTTTAAATAATTCGCCAATCTGAACCTTTTCTTTGTTTTTATCAGCTTGGATACTAGCCATTATAGCTTGCCCTTCTTTTTTGGCAATTTCAGCGCCATGTAATCTCTCTAAAACCGCTTTTCCTTCTTCATTTCTACCTTGACCAAATAACCACCTTGGGCTTTTAGGTACAAAAAATAAAAGTATAAAATATAAAAAAGCTGGCATCATTTCTATGCCTAACATCCAGCGCCAAATATTATTCTCTGTCAAAAAACTATACCCACTTTTAAAAGCATCATTCAAATAATAATTGCTTAAAAAAGCAGCAAAAAATCCTAAAACAATATTTAATTGCTGAACAGAGACTAATTTTCCACGGTTTTCAGCGGTTGAGATTTCTGCAATATAAGTTGGTGCTAAAACCAAGGCCGCACCAAAGGCAAAACCACCCAACATCCTTGCTAAATAGAGCATTTCATAAGAAGTCGCATAAGCAGAAAGAAAAGCTGAGAGCGCATAAAAGAGGCCAACTAATAGCAGTATTTTTTTTCGGCCAACAATATCACTCCACCTTCCAGAAATAAGCATGGCAAACATGGCTACAAAAGAAGGAGAACTAACGACCCAACCCGATTGTGCATCATTCAAATTAAATTCTGGCCCTGCATATTCCATTACTCCAGAGATAATACCAGCATCAAAACCAAATAAAAAGCCACCAAGGGAGACAATAAAGGCAATCCAAAAAGATTGGGCATTTAATTTCATACGATTAATTTTTCGTTTTTATGGAAATCGTAAACATACGGAATTAATCCTAGAAATAATTGAGATTAGTTGACTAGTGTTAGATCAATTTTTAAAGCCCTTTAAAATCTTGGTGTAATCTTACTATTCATTAGATTCTATTCTGATTTTACTTGATTAATAAGGAATTGTATAATTTTTTACAAAAAAAAGAATAATCAAATTAGTAAAAAAATAATATACTCTTTAATTATGTCCTTTCTAGTTTCCTCACATTCTAATTTTAGTTAATTTAGAAAGCAAGCTAACATTTACTAAAACAGGCATTTTAATGCCTTTTACGGAGTTATAAGGTGCTACTTGCTGCCCTACAAACTATTTTATCGTGAGAAATTTTAAATTTTACCTACTAGCTTTTCTGCTACCCTTAAGTTCCTATGCGCAAGAATGTTTTAATGCCGGCTTAGAAGATGGCACCTTGTCTGGATATAATACCTATCGGGGTCAGATTCAAGAAGATGGTACGGTTATTATTGAAAATCCTGCGCTAAATGAAAACCAACATCGAGTGATGCACATTAGCGAAGGATTTGATCCTATTGCAGCATTACATTGCACGCTTAATAATATGCTGCCCGTTGTGCCCCAAGATGGAGGGCAATATACTTTGCGACTTGGAAATTCGCAAAGTGGCTCTCAAGCAGAAAGGGTTGTATTACGCTTTACCGTTACGCCCGAATTAACTTTTTTTCTACTTCGTTATGCAGTTATTCTAAATGATCCCGACCATGCTGCTTTTGAACAACCGAGGTTTGAATTGCGTATTTTAGATGAAAATGGAGGGGTTTTTCCTTGTGGGGAATATCAGGTAAGAGCAGCCGAGAATATTCCAGGATTTGAAAGTTGTACCAGCGGTTGGAGAGTTAGACCTTGGACAACCGTTGGATTTGAACTGCAATCTTTTTTAGGACAAGAAATTCAGATAGAAATTCTAACCACTGATTGTTCCCAAGGTGGACATGCAGGATATGCTTATTTAGATGTTACTTGCCAGCCGCTAGAAATAAAATTAGAAGGTTATTGTCCGGGTAATACCGATGCGACTATGCGAGTGACGGATGGTTTTGTCGATTATCAATGGAACACAGGAGAAAGAACGAATGCCATCAATATTCAAGATCCTTTGCCAGGTACAAATTACCAAGTAACCGTAACTAGTGCTACGGGGTGTACTTTAGTATTGGAGAGTACGATTCCAGATTTAGAAGAAATTCCTTCCCCCGTTTTTGCCGCAGAACCGAATCTCACTTTTTGCCGAGATACCGCTTTTTGGTTTCAGCCCAAAGGGGAGTATTTAAATGAGATTTTTAGCCCTACTTTAGATCATACTGCTGATTCCTTTTTATTGAATACTTTAGCCCATAATTATTTTTCTTTTGTGGCAACCGACAAATATGGATGTAGTAGCGATTCCTTGCAATTTTCTTTAAATATAGCTCCTCCTACTATAGAGCACAATATAGAAAATCCAGTATGCGCAGGGGAGGCGAATGGGAAAATTGAAATAACCGTGCAATCAGATTTTATGCCAATTAATTACCGCTGGAATACAGGAAATACTACTAGCGATCTATCCAATTTGGTAGCGGGGGATTATACAGTAACCATTATTGATAATTTGAATTGTACGAGTACCGAAAATTTTACACTTTCAGAACCTCCACTTTTGACACTCGAAGTAATAGAAACCAGCTCTATTATTTGTGCAGGGAATGAGGATGCTGTTTTAGAAATTTTTGTAGCAGGCGGTGTAGCGCCTTATGTTTACGAATTAAACAATCAGCAATTTTCGCTCCCATTTATGGATAATCTTGCTGCGGGAACCTATTCCATTCTTGTCAACGACCTAAATTCCTGTGTTGCGGAAAACATCATTCAAATAGAAGAACCATTACCTATGAACGTCGAGGCATTTACGAGGCCCGTCAATTGCTATGGTGGAATCGATGGGGAAATAAATTTAACTATCCAAGGAGGGATGCCTACTTATAATATCGCTTGGAATGATGCACGATATAATGGGCAAACAAGTATGCAAAAGATGGGAGCTGGGACTTATACTGCGACTATTACAGATGCACTTGGCTGTGAAATGGAAGAAACGGTTACTGTTTTCCAACCACCATTTAATAAAGATTGTGGCACTTATATTCCTAATGCATTTTCGCCTAATGGAGATGGTAATAATGATGTATTTTATGTTGCTGGAAGTAATACGGGAGTAGCAGTGGAGAAAATGGAAATTTATAATCGCTGGGGAGAACTTGTTTTTACAAAAGCTGACGATTGTATAGCTATAACTAATACAGATTGTGGCTGGACAGGGTCAATGCAAGGGAATAATGCTGCACCTGTGGGAACGTACTTATACTTGATTAGTATTCTATTTGAAGGAGTTTCTAAACCAGTACTATTCACGGGAGATGTTCAGCTTTTAAGATAAAAAATCAGTTGCGGGTTATATACGATTTCACCCAAACACTTAGGGATTTGTTGCATTTTATTCGTTTTTGAACTTGTTCTGATTTAGATCATAATAATTCGGGTCGTGTATTAAATAGGTTGATTTAGTATATTTGTAGCAAAAAAAAGATATG
>JAFMDF010000269.1 GCA_017857395.1 Bacteroidota bacterium
TGTCTTAATCCTTCTTCTAATGGATGTACCGTTCTGACAGCTATTTGTGTAAAAAAATGACAGTCAATACCTTATGAGAAAGCAACGTGTTACTAACAATATATATCTGTTTTATTCTTAACACAAAAGAAGTATAGAACATTTGTCAAAGATATGATTTTTTTTAGAAAAATAGCGTATTCGGTTTATCTGTAATCGTTTCAATTTGCACATTTTTACCAATTAGTTTCATGCTTCTTACATCGCTGGCATTGATGGGAACTAAGATAATACTGTCCTCATTTTGATAATATTCATTTACTTCTTTCAGGGTTTCGTATATTTCTTGAAACTGCTTGTTCTGGCTTTTGACCATAAAGACAGATTTTTGAATGCGCATACAGCCTTGCTTGAGTAAATACTTAGCAATTTGAGTTCGCACTTTATCATTGGATATATCGTAAAGAATTAAGTAGGTCATTTCTGTAGCTTTAATGGGGCTTTCTTTGACAATCTGTAAGATGCAATGGATTCGTTCTCTTAAGGTTATATAGCCTTCCAATGGTTTGCTTGTGGCCTCTATTTCTTGAATCCCTGCTTGGGTGATTTTGGCGAGTTTTTCTTTTAAGGAAAAACTTTTTTTAGGAGGTCTAGCCATTTTTAGCAGTATTAGTAGGTAAGGTAGCCAAAATTTGTGTTATAACTTGAACAGATAAATCACCTAGCTCCCCATTACTGCCAGTTTTGGTGGTTTTAATTATTTTATAACCGTTTTTACCATAGAAAATATTTAGTTCTGCCCAAAGCCCTGCGCTAGCCAATTTTATTTTCCTGCCATAACTAATGGGCTTGGTTTCGACTATTTGTAAATTAAATTCCGAAATTACCTCATTTAGATTTTCAATAGCTTTATCTACCTGTGGAGGCACAAAATATTGCTTTTGCTTGGGCTGACGATAATTGGGATTCAATTTGGCTTTAATCTTTTGGAATACCTCGGACGCTAATTCATTCGTTTGGGGATATTGAGCAGCGATTTGTGCTTTTTTGACAAAAGCATCCGCGGCTTTAAGGTCTTTCTCTGCCGCTGTAAAATCGAGGTCTGGAATATATTGTTGTAAGTCGATTACTTCGCTATCAGGATTATAATAAGCGGCTGAATCATAGCTAAGAAAACAAGCACGAGTTACATCGGAGGTTCGGTAATCCAAGACTTCTTGTAAGCCATTATTTTCGGCAAATTGTCGGGCAAATAGTTTATAAAAGGCACTAAAAAGTGCTTGATCTCTACAAGGTTCTTTCAGCCGAAATAAAACTTTAAGCCCGTCCCCGCTTGGGGATTTAAATAATAAGGTAACGGAAGGCAATTGTGTTAAATTAGCTTTGACCGTATCAATAGCTTGTTTAGCAACTTCTAAGTGGTCAATATCTAAAATAAAATACTGGGCTTGGGCAAAGTGTTCTTTCCGTCGAATGGGTGGATGGAAAATCCCACAAACAAAATAAGGCAATTGTTTTTTGAGATTTTTGTACTGGTTCTCATCAATACTACGTACCATTCTTAATTGTTCAATTAAATCTCTGAAGGCTTGTTTGGGTCGGTGAATACCCAAATAAAGTCTTGATAAATCTATCTTTTGCAATTGGTCTCCTGTTTTAGTTATTGCACGTCCAAATTGAAGCATACCTATTTATTTTTTAGAAAAAATGTGGCTAATTGTCGAGCATACCGATTGATATGTTCTCCTCGACTGCGCTCAATGCCTTTCATTTTGATAATTTCTGCCAAATAATCATTGACGGATTGAATGACTATTCGCTTACCTAAGCCGTCCAATAATAAACCATTTCCTTCTTGGCGAAAACATTCTTCACTCATCGCATCTTGCCTCGCTAATTGAATCATCACATAGTCCACCCAAACTCGGTATTTTTCAATAATGTCAAAGACCAAAGCAGGGCGATTATAATCATCTCTGTGAAAAATACCAATGTACGGGTCAATACCAGCTTTGATTAATGCGCCTTCAATTTTTCCGTAAAGCATCCCATAACCATAATTGAGCATAGAATTAAATTTATCTACCGCAGGATGCTGACTTCTTTTAGGAAATTGATAGGCTTCGGGTAAACATAAAGTAATAGACTGAAAATACCTACGGGAAGCCGCCCCTTCCCACCCTCTTAGCGACGGTGCAATATCAGAAACAACTTCTCCATTGGCTTTGCGAATTTTGTTTTTATAGTCTTCTATGCTATTAATAGCATTCCCTAACAGTCGTTTGATTTTATCTGCCTGCCCTGTTTTCAAGGAAAGTAACAAGGCTATTTGATGGTTCATTTTTTCCAAAACTACCTCCTTCACCCATTCAACTGCCCCATTGGAATAAAAAAATTCGAGTTGCTGCCGACGAATGTCGGAAATTGAGCCATATTTCACACTCCAAACCCTGCCTTTGGGCATGCCTAAACCATCTACAAAAAGAACATCTATTTCATTTTCTATCGCTAGTAATACCGCATCGGAACTAATTCTTGCCCCTTTCGTTACTGAAATGCTTCGTACATCTCGGGGATGAAGCATTTGCTTGACGGATGCAGTCGAAACAGCAAATAAGCCGTTTTCTTTACGCACGGATGCGCCGAAAGAATTCAATACAAGGTGCATAAGCAGTTATTTTTTTTTATTTTTTTTAGGTGGATTTCCACGATAGATTCCTTTAATATCTAGATTATCCTGCGCCCTAGTGACGGCGGTATAGAGCCATCGCAATCGAGTTTCTCCGTCTAAGCGGTCTAAAGTATCCGATAAATTCAGAAAAACATGTGGCCATTCACCTCCTTGGGATTTATGACAAGTAATCGCATACCCAAATTTAGCACGTAAGGCATTGAGAAACTTATCTTTCATCATCATCTTTTTGTATTCCTCCGAGTTGCGTTTATGCCCTCTATGTCTAGCCCTTTTATCAAAATCAATCAATAATTTTTTAGCATCGTGAATAGGCAAATTAGCTTCTGGGCGAAAGAGAAATTCTTTCAGCAAATAAGTTTTGTGTTCTTTTTGGTCGTGAATGTTTTTTACGGTGACTTCCAAAAAAGTAAATCCTGCCCGTTTCTCCACAAATTTGACTTGCTTTAAAATTACTTGGTCGCCATTGGATAAGTCCACATCATAGGAATTTTGTGCCACCATCAATAAAGCCCCTTCATTTAAATGAAACCAATTTTTATTCCCCAAAAGGGTTCTAATATTTTGATTTAAGTAAAAAGCTTGCTTATTGGAATGCGTAATAATAATCGGCTTAGTGACCGATTCTTGTAGCAAAGGCAAATAGCGTTTGAATAATATTTGCTGGTTAAAAGGATGAAAGATACCTTGCCCTGGTTGATTCATCAAAGTTTCCCAATTATCAAAGCGTTTACTTTTGAAATAACTGCGAATTTGCGTCGCTAACCTTAAAATATCCCCTCCTTCTTTTTGTCGTAGTATTTCTGTCAAAGACCCCACCGCTACTTTCTTCTGAAAAGTAGTAGACAAATAGTTCGGTGCTAATGCTGCCGAAAAAGGATTGATGCCTACAGGTGGAGGCAACTGAGCGGGGTCGCCTACAAAAATCACTTTATTATTCCCCACAAATTGCAAAAAATCAGATAACACATTTCCGCTCCCAAATTGCGCAATATGTTCCCCTTGTTGCGGTTGATAGGATAGCATCGAAGCTTCATCAATAATGTATAATTTCTGGGTAGCGGTCGTTGGTTGTTTTAACCTAAAATTTAGTACCAGCTGCCCCGTTTTATCTTGCCAAGCATCCTTCTTTTTTCCAGCTTTTTCTTCAATCACATTAAAAGAATAAATCTGACTATGTACGGTGGTTGCCTCTGCTTTGGTTTTTTGTTTTAATATCCGAGCTGCCCGCCCCGTAGAAGCTAATAAAACAGGTTCAATATCTTTTATTCCTTTTAACCAATCTAACAGAAAACTAACTAAAGTCGTTTTGCCTGTTCCTGCATAACCTCGCAGGATAAAGACTTGCTCGGCTTCGGCTTGCACAAAGGTTTTAAGGGCATCGAAGGTTTGGTTTTGATGTTGGGTTAGTTGCATGGGTTACTCTTTATATAAATGGATATATCAATATGCTCTAAATTGTACGAACTCAAATTGCACTATTTTTTTACCGTCCTTTTCTTCTACTATTCGGTTGGTCGTAGAGGCAATACAGGGGATATTCGCCTTTTTTAATTTTTTTACTAAAGCATAGGTGAAGGTCATTTCGCCCATTAAGTGGACGGCAAAAGGAGTTGATTTTTGAATTTTTTCAAAATACACTTTCGCTAATTTCTTTACTTCCTTTTTAGAGGCAATAGGCGCTATTTGAGGGAAAGACATATCTTTCACCGTTTTATAATGTACTATTGCGGTTTTTTTTTGTTTTCCAGTCCATCTAGTTGATGGGTGGTTAGATAAATTTAGGAGCATTTTATTGTAGGTTTAAATCACTAATTTTAATAAATAAATCTTTTAAAGATTCTCTTAATTGATTGGGTAATTGATAATTTTCTCTAAAACCACAATGATTAATATCGTTTCGGAAACCGTCATGTCCTATTAATTCTGCATACAAACTCTTTAATGGAGCCTGACTCTTTACATACGCTCGCATATCTTCATATACTTCTAATATATCTTCTTGTTCTGGAATAGGTCTTTGTTGAAATTTAGGGCCAAAATGACGATTACGTTTAGCTGTAATTAACTGAAGAGCAGTAGCGGTAATTTCTCTAAAAAACAAATCTTTAAGTTTTTCCTTACGCTCCACTTTTTCTAGCACATGACTAATAAGCGTTTCCTGTAAAAAGGTAATTCCTTGCTGTATCATATTGTGTTGAATACACCACTCCACCGCAGCAAAACCATTTTGGAGTGTCTTGCCATTCTTAAAGCGGTCAATTTTAGCTTCTATCCTAGTGATTAGCGGTTTTAATTGCTCTTTGATTGGTTCATTTTTAATTTTTGAAAGAATATTTTTGAGCGAATTAATATCTAAATCTTGACTTAATAATGCCCCTCTACAAGTTGTAATAGCTTGTTCAAATTGCAGCAATTCTTCCCCTAATTTTGGCTGGTTATCTTTAACTAAAGCTGCCAAACTATCTGCTTTTCCAAGTTTTATAAACTCCCGAGCAGCAGATGTCCAATCTTGTAAAATGGATAAACTAATCAGATTTAAAATGGGTGCTTGAACAATTGAATGCTGAATATTAGTGATTTCTTCTTCACTCAACTGCTTATATTTAGCACTATTGACCTGTTTTTCTTTTTCTGCCCTTCCTGCTTCATAATTACCATAATAAATCGCTTTTACTTCCGCATCAATGACATTTTTGGCGTAATTTAATAAGACAATTCCTAACATGGGTAAAGAACGAAACCCTACCGTTATATCAAAATACACTTCCGATGATGGTTCAATTCGTTCAAATATTTGTTGGAAGACTTGAAATATCTCCTGTTCTGTATAACCATTAGGAATAATTACAGGCTCAAAATGGTGGATAATTCCTTCCAACCGCAATTTTTCTAATACCCTATTTAACCCATTACTTTCTTGTATTTTTGGCGTATTGGTTGTCCTGTCAAAACTTATGATTCGATTATCGTAATTATTTCTTTTCGCCTCCTCCGTTGTAAAGACAAAAATTTTATCCGCTTCTGACCAATTCGATAAACAATTTCGGATAATCGCTTCTTGTACGTAAGGCATAGGTATACTCAAATCTGCTCGATTGGGTTGCCAGTAGTATTGGGTGTTGTGATAGGGGATGGCTCCTAGGAAAGAGATGAAGGTTTTTGACATGGGTTAGTTTTGAAAGTTTAATAGAGCGCATAATTTATCAAAATTTTTCAATAATGCCTTTTCAAATTCTTGAGCATTCCTACCTTTTCTGCCAAAACCTGCATGATTAATATCATTACGAATATTATTTGTAATATCGTTGAAAATGGGCATGATACCATCAAAGTAAGACTCTTTTTCCAACCTTTTAACCACAATTTCTTGTTCTTGACGGATTTCTTCGTTATTGCTATAACTAAAGAGTTCTTCCCTTCTTTTACCTAATAAGCCAGAAGCTGTACTTCTATTCGTTTTGTTATTGTAATCAAGTTTAATATTTTTTAAGCAAAAGGTTACCATAAATTCTTGTAGTAAAGTGATTCCTTGTTGAATAAGCTTATTCTTGATGCACCAACTTATAGCTCTCATACCGTTAACAATATCATCATCTTTAAAAACCTCAATTTCTTTTTCAACAACAGACAGAATATTAGAAAACGGCGACAATTGAGGTACATTTAGCAAATGAGGTTTTAATGTTTGAATCTCTCTTTTTAGATTTGTGATACTATCATTTTTAATAATTTCATTTCCTCGATTTGTCACAATCGAATTGGAGAATTCGTTTAGTCCTTTGGCTACTGTCCTTAAGCTATTTCTTAATTTACCCTTTTGTTTTTTTGAAAGATTATCTGATATATTAGACTCTTTTCTAAGTGTTTTTGTTAAATTCTGTGTATTCCCGAATTCAATAAAATCATTAGCAGCATTCGACCAATTTTGTAATAATGAAAAACTTGTTAAATTTAGAATCGGTGCATTACGGTTATCAATAGGAATTTTTTTGACCTCATTCGCAAAACCTAATTTTTCAAATGCACCATAGTAAATCCCTTTTACACTCGCTTTACTAACAACTTTTGAATAATTCAATAATACCAACCCTAGCATTGGTATTGAGCGAAAAGCGTGAGTGATATCGAGGTAAATTTCATCCTCTCTTTCTAATTTGGAAAATACCTTTTGGAATATTATCCATATTTCATTGGTCGAGTAGCCCTCAGGAATCTCTACATCTTTTATTTTTGCTTCAAAACCTGAGTGGGAAAGCTTATTTAAACGACTCTTTAGTCCCTCATTGGGCAAATCGTACTTCTTAGATTGAGGGTTATATTGTTGATTATTTTCCCAATTTTGCCTTTTGGCATCTTTTGTTAGAAAGAAATAACAAATATCTTCTGCTCCAAGTTCTGTTTGATGTAGTTTCAATAGAGCTTCTTGAATATATTTTACATTCTTAATATTTTTATTCCCATCTTCTTCTAAATAATAGTTACACTCTACATAGTTGTTTGTTCCCAAAAACGAAATAAAAACTTTGCGTGCCATTAAGATTGATTTAGTTGATTATATAATTGTTGGGCTTTTTTGCTACCGAGCCATTTGATTACTTCTTTGAAAATAGGATGTTTAGCACCAAAAGGTTTTGTAAACTGTTTTTTCATACTATTTCCTCCACTTTGATAACTATTGCTTAGCCATTGCTGAATAAATTCAATATCTACTTTCTCTGTCAAATATCCTTCTGGAAACTTAGTACTCAATTCATTTCTCTTACATTCATATTTTTTACTACCGTATTGTTCTACTAAATTTTTCAAGTCATTGATTTTTTTTGTTTTCTTATCTCCTATAAAACCTTCCAATGATTGTGACTGGACAATTGCTATTTTTGCTTGCTGCTGTTGTTTAAATTGCTCTTCTCTTGCCAGTCGTTCTGCTTCTTTTCGTGCTACTCGATTAGCCTTAATGAGTCCTATTAGTTCCTGTTTTTTTTGATTAAAAGCAGCTTCTAATTTATTTTCTTCATCCTTTTTAAATTTGGCAATGGCAACATCTAAACTACCTGCAAATTTTAGTTTTTCTTCGTCTTCTTTTAGCCATTTTTGGAAGGAGGAAATTTTATTCTCATCAATTAATGAAACTGGAAGATTACTTTCTTTTTGAGAATAATTTTGAAGTTGATGTGGTTTATTTCTTGTTCTTCCGAGGCCTTCCATATTCATATACTCTAACATTGAATCTTTTTGAGGTTCGCACATCGAAAAAAATTCTTTCATTGCTTTTGATGAAATCCAGTTGACTGTCTGTGACTTAGTAGTCATATAGCATTCAAACATCTCCATGTATTTTATCGAATCATTTGGTTGAATATTATTAAAAACCAAATTTTTAATGCCTAATTTAACCTTTCCCATTCCTAGAGGTTTTCCCATTCCTATGCTATGAAAAAGATGCTCCGAATTGTGTAGCGTTAAAGAAGATAACAGCGCACCTAATTCTATTTTTCTTAAATTGTGAAAATTGATAGAAAAAATAAATTTAACTCCTTCTTTTAAAGGCTTAATAATTGATTTCATAGGGTCGTTCCCCGCATTATAATCTTTGACATGTTGGCGGATAGGATATCTTTTCCAACCACTAGCTTTGGCGGTAGAATTTAAGTATGTTCCTTTGTTTTGAAGATAAAAAGGAAAATAAGAGGCAGAAGGCGTAGATAGTAAAACTGTTTTTTCAGAATTAGGAGAAATGGTGTTAACTATGCCCCATGCATGACTAAAATTAACCCGTCCTTTTAACATTATTGATTCTTCCTCACTACTGTTTTGAGTTTGCTTTTTTTCAATGATATATCCAAAAATAGTGTCAGCTAAATCAGGTTTACTATTGTCATTTTGAGCATTGTCTATTGCACCATGTATGTCTATATTACTACTTAGTCTATAATTTGTAGATAGTCCAAAATGTTGAACAATACCATTTTTTCGAGTAGCCCAAACTGGTATTTGTTCACCATTTTCTAATTTTTCAAGAATGCCTTTAAATTTTTTTTGAGCATCTTCTGGTACATTTGATTCATTATTTTTATAGGCGTAAGCATTTTTAAAATCTTTTATTAAATGGAAAATTGATTCGCCATTACTAACATCTTCATCAAAAAAAACATATTCTTTTTTCTTTCCCGGCATCATACCTGTTTTGACTATTCTGCCATAATACTCTCCGTTAAGATTTGGGGAAAATAAATATGGTTTATCATCATCTTGTTTAAAGTTCTGAAATTCTTCGGATGCTTTTTTAGCATTCCATAACGGGATTTTACCAGACAAACATTCTTTGAATTTATATTCACTTCCAATTTTTTGAAGCCAACCAGTACAGATTTTTACTTTATCATTACTTTGTTGAGGTACTTCATTTCTATATTGGGGATGACTTATTGAGCGTATAGCAAAAGGATATTTATTATTTTTTACTTTTCTTTTCATCCCTCCAAAACTTATAATCTCCATCACATTTCTTATCATTCCTTTTAGAGAAGTAGCAGGAATAAAGTATTTACCATCGAAATTGCTGAATTCTAAAACCTCATTAACATCTTCTTTTTGCTTTCCATTGCTGACAAAAATATCAGAATGAGCCGTTAATTCAACTTCAATAGATCCTGTGACACCGTCCTCAAAAGGTATATCGTGTGATACCGCATCTGCCCAATGTGGAGATACAATGTCCTTGCTGAGTGGCACAAAGCGATAGGGCGCTGTTGCTTTAAATGATTGATTATTATTATAACTCATTATTCTTTATTTTTTGAATCCAACAAAAGCAGACCAAGTAGGACAAAGTACTTGTCTATTATCATTAATAGTATCTTCTTTTTCTTCCCAATGCTGATACATTTTTATTTTCCTATTCTCCCCAAATTTTTCTTTAGCAAAATAGGTCGATACCTGTTCTTCTGGTATATTCTCTAGCGTCATCTCCGCTATCCGATAAGCACCATCAATATTAACAATTCGAATACTGATTTTTTCCTTTGCAGCATACAACATTCCTTCTAGAATAAAAGGTAGTTTTGTCAATTGGTCAGGAGAAAACTGCTGTCCTTGCAAAATTTTAGGTTCTGTAGCGTTGGAATACCATAAATAACCTTCATATTCTAAATCGGGAATAGATTGAGGAGCTGTTATTTTTGAAATTGTATTGTTCATCTATGATTGAGTTTGAAATGTACCGTAACCTTTAGTAGTCGCCCCACCTAAAGCCAGATGCCCGTTCTTTAAATCTTCTAAAGCTGCTTCAAAAGCTACTTTAGCTAAATCAAATATCTCTTTTTGTGCTTCATTAATATTGGTATCGAGAATGATATTTAGCGTAATCGCATCTTCATAATAAAGCGCTTTTTCTTGGAATAATGCTCCGTCATAAGCACCACCTGTAAAACGGTCAATTTTCACATGATTGAATACATGAGTTTTACATTTATCTGTGTCTAAATAAATATCCTCAATTAGTACTCGGCCAATTTGACCAGATTCATCTCTTTTTGAATTCTTTTTACAACCAAATAGATGTTTAACGGCTAGATTATTTTCACCGACCCCTTCTACCGTATGTTCTTCCTTTTGTAAATCTTTTAGTTTTGCTTCAAAGTCACTGACTATCCATGAACCTTCATCTTCTTTAAATGCTGAAAAAGATTTGTTTTCAACAGCGGCTATAATTGCTTCCCAACGAGAGTCGTCTGATGCCCAATTTGCTGTAGATGCTATAGTCCATTTATTTAAAGCACTTTCTTTATCCAAACTATAGGCAGCTTCATCAATAAGATTATAAGTTCCCATAAATTTTTCGTGAAGTCGATTGTAATGGAAAGCGGTTCGGTGAGACAATGCCCCTTTTATTGAAGTCGCAGGAATTAAGTATTTCTTTTTAAACACACATTTCCCATTTTGCCACTCTATTACTTGTTCCTCTTTGGGCGAACCATCAGCGTCGGTGTCGGGATGTCCAGAACCGAAGAAAATAAAATCTCGTGGTTGAAGGGTAACTTGATACGCTATATTTTCTTGTGATAGAGTAGTAGCATCTAAATCTATCTCTGCAAAATGAGTATTATTGAGATTGGAAGACTTATTAAGATATTCCAATAATTGGTGCTTCTCCGTTAAATCGTAAGCTGATTTATGAATACCAATGACTCGAATCTTACCAGACCCATTACGAGTACCAGCACCTAATTTGAATAAATCATTTTCTAGTAAATTGATTAAATCATTCCATCTAGCTTTGTCCACGTCATTATCGTTCGCTATGAATTCGATTTCAAACCCAAATCGAATCCCTTTAAATAATAACTCTCGGTCAAATTTATTTCCTTTTTTACCAACTCCTTTGTCTGTTATTTTTACATGGTCTCGTTGAGGAGTCAACATCATACGCTTAAAATATTCATCATTTTCCCAATTAAAAAGACCATCACAAATTGTTTTTCCATTTGCTTTTGTAATATGTGCGGAACCAACAATTAATCGACTTCCTAGCTCTTCTTTTCCAACTCCTCCCTTTTTCTTTGCATCCGTCTGTGTACATCCAAACACCTCATAGGTAGCCTTATCCCCACAAGTACTTTGGTATAAATGGTGCAATACACCAGCAATACTAGTCCCCGGTATATAAGGCAATCCATTCGCATCTCTAGCCAGTACATTATCCAATAATAAGGATTGATCTCCCGAATTAACGGCTATTGTTGAGGCAGCTTCTATCAAAATAGAAGCAACATATCTAATATTATTTTTCATGTTCTTTTCGTTTTTGCATTTTTGAAGCTGTTTTTATTAAAATTTCTTTTCTGTTTCCTTTATGATTTTCAGCAAACGCTAGCAATGTATCTGCTTTTCTTTCCCAGTTCTTAGCAGCAATTCCTCTTCTCAAAAAGCCTCTACTTTTTTTATCCTCTTGTTCGTCCTTATGAAAAAGTAGTTCTACTAATTCATCTTCATTCGGTGTTGATTTAGCTATCGACCTTATAGCTCCCCATTGACTTTTTGAAATAGATTTGAAAAGAGTATAGTTTTCGTTGACAAATTCTTCTACTTCTGTTTCAATATTCTGGTCAGTTTGCTTGAGGATATTTCTCCTATCCAACATAGCAATAATAAGGTCATCATTATTGCCTTTATCAATAACAGCAGTTTGTGGTAAAACAAAACCTATCTCCCCTTCTTTTGGAATACTAATGGTGGCGTTAGTAGCCATTAAAAAATCAGGATTATAAATTACTTTGCCAAAACCCTCGTTGTGATAATTGCCAACATGAGACAATAGCTCATCTGTAGCGG
This sequence comes from Bacteroidota bacterium, assembly GCA_017857395.1. Taxonomy (GTDB): domain Bacteria; phylum Bacteroidota; class Bacteroidia; order Chitinophagales; family Saprospiraceae; genus JAFMDF01. Next base: position 12,005 of record JAFMDF010000269.1, read on the forward strand.
AAGTCTCAATAATAATAACAGAACCTTTTTGTATGACAGCTAAATCAGCATTCGATGTTTTTCTTTTCCCATTATAGGATTGATGCACCCTTGTTTTTATCTGACATTTGTCCCAAAGAATTTTTGCAGTTGAGGATAGCCCAAACATTTCAGGTTTAAGTTCTAAAGTTGAATAGCCGTATTCATTCAAAAAACATAAATCTGAATGTGCATAGACAACCAATTCACCCTTCACCGTTTGAGTACTAGAAATTGTATCTAATTTGTGCTCTTTTATCTCTGCTAGACCATATTCAGCAGATTTAGAACGACCTATTTTTTGAAGACCTACTAATCCCTGCCGAATAATATCTGGTGATACTGTATTTTCTATTATCTCTACATTGAAAATAAATTCACTCCCTGCACTAATCGAATAATAGCCATACATTTCATTATCCTTTGACCTTCTTTTATCAGAGTCATAAGCGGATTTAATAGCAAATTTTTGACTTAAATTCAGGAAATTAGTTCCATCCAGATTTAGGAATCCACTTCTTTCCTGCTTTAATTGTTTACTATTCGTTCTTAATACCTCTCTAAAATCTTCGTCAATTTTATGGTGTAGATAAACTTCCTCTTCTTTTTTCAATTTATCTCTAAACCATGCAAAAGGCATTGGATAGCCAGATTGATTATTGACAATTGGATAGGCATTTCCAAATTTTACATTTCCATTATGAAAAATATTTAAAGTTTTCACTTCATCCTTTTCATCATAAGCTTTAGGGGCTAAAATACCTAAGAATTTACCCCCTGGAATGTAGTCTAATGATTTATGAAATCCCTCTGTTGCAGCCTGTGAAGTCAGTACCACATCAGAGAGAAACTTGCATTTGAAACTAATAATCATATTTCTTCTTTGTTTAATATTGACCAATCACATCTACCAAGTCCACGATGTCTCTTATGTCCCATTCTTTTGATATATTGAAAACAGTAGT
>JAFMDF010000622.1 GCA_017857395.1 Bacteroidota bacterium
ACTACGTGACTTGTACTATCTGTTTGTCGTATATTCATATCCGATTTAAACACTATAAAACCCGACTAAAATAATGATTCATCTGAAAGGCATCCGTAAATCCTATAAAACGGAATTTACTAATTTAGAAGTGCTGAAAGGCATTGATTTGCACATTGAAAAAGGGGACTTTGTTTCTATCATGGGCTCTTCTGGTTCAGGGAAATCTACCTTGTTGAATATTCTTGGCTTATTGGATGAATACGATACAGGCGAATATGTCCTCGATGATGTCTTAATGAAAGATTTGAGCCAAACCCAAGCCGCTCAATACCGAAACCAATTCCTTGGTTTTGTTTTCCAATCCTTTAATTTATTGCCTTTTAAGTCTGCCAAAGAGAATGTGGCCTTACCACTTTATTATAAAAAAATCCCTCGCAAAGAACGGCAAGCTAAAGCATTAGAATACCTAGAAATGGTAGGTTTAAAAGATTGGGCGGATCATTTACCTACCCAAATGTCAGGTGGTCAGCAGCAAAGAGTGGCGATTGCGAGAGCTTTGATTTCTGAACCCAAAGTCATTCTAGCCGATGAACCTACAGGTGCTTTGGATACACAAACTTCCCATGATGTCATGGAGATTTTTAAAAATGTGAATGACCAAGGTATTACCGTTATTATTGTTACCCACGAAGAAGATATTGCAGATTTGACTAAGCGAATTATTCGCTTAAAGGATGGTAACATAGAAAAGTAAATAATTTAAAATTACCAATTTTTAATTTGCAATTTGCAACGAGCGTAAGTGCTTTTTGAAAATTGTTACTTGAAAATTTTAAATTGAAAATTGCCCATGTTTGACTACGATAAATGGCAAGAAATATTTGATTCGCTGAAGCGGCATAAACTGCGAACTTTTGCTACTGCGCTCGCCGTTTGGTGGGGCATTTTTATGCTGGTCATTCTGCTAGGTGCAGGAAATGGCTTGCGAAATAGTGCGGAACGAGATTTTGCAGATGATGCAATTAATAGTTTGTTTGTCTGGACTTCCAGAACATCTAAGCCTTATAAAGGCTACAAAGCAGGTCGTAGAATTAAATTTCACAATAAAGACCTCAAAGCCGTAAAAACGAACGTGGAAGGAGTAGAGTATATGAGTGGACGTTATTTTCCGTCTAGCCGATACATGACAGAATATAATGGCAAAGCGCTTAATTTTAGGATGCGAGCCGTTGAACCTGAATATCAAAAAATTGAATATTCTGAAATGACGAAAGGGCGCTATATCAACCAGGTCGATATGCGACAAAAGCGGAAAGTGGCAATTATTGGAGATATAGCCAAGGATAAATTATTTGGAGCAGATAAAACGGCGCTAGGAGAATATGTAAAGATTAATGGAACAAAATTTCAAATTGTAGGGGTATTTACGGATGCAAGTAGCAAAAGAGAAAGAGAATATATTTACATGCCTTTGGCGACTGCTCAAAGTGTGTTTGATAAAGAAGATAGAGTACATGGTATGGTCATTACGGTGACGGATGAAACAGTTGATGGAGCAAACGCCATTGCAGATAATGTTCGCCGTGAATTAGCTGCCGTGAATCATTTTGACCCAGAAGACACCCAAGCCGTTGGTATTCATAATAATATCGAAAGTTATCAAGAATTTAAGATGATTTTCTCAGGCTTCTCCTTTTTCATCTGGTTTGTTGGAATTGGGAGTATTATAGCAGGCGTTGTGGGGGTTAGTAATATCATGTTGATTACGGTAAAAGACCGGACGAAAGAAATTGGAATTCGGAAAGCTTTAGGGGCAACACCATGGTCAATCGTCAGCATGATTATGCAAGAATCTATTTTCCTAACAGCCATAGCAGGTTATTTAGGTTTAATCATGGGCTTCTCCATTATTTATGGGGTTGATTATTTGATGAGAACCTATGAAATAGATGATTTAGAATTTTTCTATAATCCAGAAGTCGACTTTGCTAGTGTGATGATGGCGCTCGTTTTCCTCATTGTTTGTGGCACTTTGGCAGGCTTAGTCCCTGCGCTACAAGCGGCACGAGTGAATCCTGTAGTGGCGATGAAAAGCTGATACATGATTTTTCAAGATTTTACAGGATGGATGAGCCAATAGGATAGGATACAATGGATTTGATGATTTTAGATGGATTTTACGATATGGATTAGTTCCAAATTCATCACTCATCACTTATAACTCATCACTCAAAATTCATAACTCAAAAAGATGTTTGATTACGATAAGTGGCAAGAAATATTTAATACCATTAGCAAAAATAGGCTGCGTACCTTTTTGACTGCCTTGGGCGTCTTTTGGGGCATATTTATGTTGGTGGTTTTAATGGGCGCAGGAACAGGTTTCCAAAATGGCGTCTTTTCCATGATGGGCGGCCATGCTCGGAATGCGATGTATGTTTGGACAAATCAGACGACGATGGCTTATGATGGCCTACAGGCAGGACGATTTAATTGGATTACTGATGATGATATTCAAGCGATTGAAAATGATTTGGGGGATATATTGGAGCATGTCTCTTGTCGATTAGGTGGTCGTGTATTAAATAGGTTGATTTAGTATATTTGTAGCAAAAAAAAGATATGA
>JAFMDF010000623.1 GCA_017857395.1 Bacteroidota bacterium
AAAGGTAGGTCGGTTGGGGAGAATAATAAAAGTTACCTTTTGCGTAGGGGGAGTAATAGTTCCACTTCGGTTTGTTTTTTGCCAGAATAACGAATGTATTTTTTAATATTTCGCAGAATCTTGCGAACACTTTTTTTGATAAAATAATAGGTCTTCGTATTGATTTCGGAGAATTGTTCGTCAATTTCTAGTTGCACCGTTCGGATATAGCCCATCTCGTCTGCTGATTCATACAAGAGATATGTCAGTAATTCTTTATTTTCTTTTTTGAATTTAGAGAGGCGCAAACAAAGTGCCATTAGCTCTTTTTCAGAACGGGTTTGTAATTCTTTTTTGAGTTCGCTAACCGTTGCTGCTTTCATAGTTTATTATTGAAAATGTTCTTTCATTCGTTCCACCACATAATAAGTAATGGGACAAAATAGCGTATTGTCATGGTGCATAAATCGCCTAGACGCAAAACCAGATTCATCCGTATTGGGGAAATCTCTGCAAGCGGCTGGACGAGCTTCATAAATGCTACAAAAATTATCTGTGCCTAAAAATGGACAAGGTAAGGTATTAAATTCATGGCTTTTTTCTTTTTCATTAAAGACTAAATAATCTTGCTGTACTTGGTTGGTAGAAATTTTTAAAAAATCAGCAATGTTTTTAATATCTACTGCCTCCAATTCTGGTTTCATTTTTTTACAGCAATTGCCACAAGTCGTACAATCTATTTTTTCAACAGCTTCGTTGTGTATATGGATGACGACTTGGTCAACTCGGTCCTCCGTTTTTAATTTTAAAGAAGTTAGAAAGTCGAAATTCTGGTCGCTATTTTTTTGAGCATTCAAGGTCCAATCCTTGAATATCTTTTGAGGCGGCAGTTTTTTTTTCGTTCTTTTAGGCGCTGGGCGGTCATCTGTATAAAGAATATCGTGTTCGATACACCATTCTGCGGCAATTTCATAAAACGCCCTGTCCCGAAAATGATACCATTTATCCGTCTGATTAGCTTGGTCCAGTATATTTCTAAAACGTCGGAAAGCACCACTTCCTCGAATGCTACTTAATAAGGCTTCTTTTACACGGTCATTAGCAACGGTATTGCAGAAATTTTCCATGATGCGATATTCGTGTATATCGTATTTAGAAGGAAAAGCAAGATAGTCTTCTGGTGCATTTTTTAAGCCTTGACTAACGGGGTTGTCCTTTTCTAGTTCCGCTATTTCTTCGGCGGTGAATTGGTCTTCTAGAGCGGCTTCTTCAAAATGCTGAACCAAAGTGGAACTTGGTCGATGTACATACATGGAGATGCCTTCTATAATCTCCATTTCTTGGACGATCTTGCTAAGTTGAATCATACCTGAATTTTTCGGAAAAATAAGGAATTTTATAGAAAAATGGAAATAGGTAGGGCAAAAGTAGGAGACATAAGCAGTATTCCTATAGATTAAATTACCGACTAAATTATTTTTTCCCGTACTTTGTACCCAAAACTAAGTTTATTCTGATTCATCGGAACAATCAACAACTAATGACCAACGACAACTCCATCAGTCTCAATAAATTCATCAGCCAAACAGGTATTTGTTCTCGTCGAGAAGCAGATAAATGGATTGATGCAGGCAAAGTGAAAATCAACGAGGTCGTTGCCAAAAAAGGCAATAGGGTAGGAGCGAAGGATACCGTAACGGTGGATGGTAAACCATTGATTAATAAGCCTAAACAAGTTTATATAGCCCTTCACAAGCCTCCTGGCATTACTTGCACCACCGACTTAAAGGACAAAACAAATATCATAGACTTTATCAATTATCCTCAACGAATTTTTCCTATTGGTCGTTTAGACAAACCCTCTACAGGTTTAATTTTATTGACCAATGATGGCGATATAGTCAACGATATTTTGCGAGTAGAGAATAATCACGAAAAAGAATATGTAGTCACTGTCAATCGACCAATAACTGAACAGTTTATCAAAAGAATGAGTAATGGCTTGCCTATTTTAGGAACCAGAACTAAAAAATGTGTGGTAGAAAGAAGAGGTAGAATGGGGTTTAAAATTATTCTGACTCAAGGTTTAAATCGCCAAATTCGCCGCATGTGTGAAGTCTTGGATTATCAAGTCTTGACCTTAAAACGAGTGCGAATTATGAATATTCATTTGGGTAATTTGAAAATGGGGCAGTGGCGTGATTTGACGGAAAAAGAGTTTAAAGAATTGCAGACTCATTTGAAAAAGTAAAGTGCTAGATATAGATAATTAGATAAAAAATAGATAGCACGACTTTTGACAATTTATCTTGAAAGCTTTAAAACCAACACGACTGCGCATGCGGGCAGGTCCGTTGTCTTTTAATTATCCGCTGTATAATTTCTACAACGGATAATTAAAGGACAACGGATTATTACTTCTTTGATAGTTAATGCGCTATAATGCTGCAAAAATAAAACGAACAACTACAATTTCTGGGGTCAACAAATCCGTGGAGCTTTTTATTTGATGGCAGTGTAGTCATATAAAATTTTCTATTTCTTTTTTATCTTTGCCTTATTATTAATACTAGCGATTTCATAACTACCCTAAAAAAGGGTAATTGTTGTAAAAGTCTTGTTTAGCGAA
>JAFMDF010000038.1 GCA_017857395.1 Bacteroidota bacterium
AATTATAGCACAGCTTAATTCTATTTTCTTATCAAATTTTAAACGAACCTAGCGAATAAATTCTTGGAATTTTGATAATTGGTTACGAGTTGCGGGTTGCGAGTTAGTACTATAATTCTTGTTGAATTTTAGATAAGCTATTCGATAATAGAAATATGCTTCCAAAATTGACTTAGGCACTATACTAACTCGCAACCCGTAACTCGCAACCTGCAACTGAAAAAATGAACATTAAACGAATTAGCAGAGAAGATATAGACAAATCTAAATGGAATAGTTGTGTGCATTATGCCAACAATGGAAATGTCTGCGGCTATGTTTGGTATTTGGATGCCTTGACCAAAGATTGGGAGGCATTAATCGAAGAAGATTATGGATCCGTATTTCCATTAATTTGGAAAAAAAATTGGCTCGGTCGAAAAAATATTTACCAACCTGAATTAATTATAGAAGGGGCACTTTATTCCGAGAATATTTTATCGGCTACCAGAATGCAGCATTTTTTCGAGGCGATTCCTACCGAGTATAAATCTTTAAAAGTCAATATTTCTAATCAGGCTAAAATTCCGAATAATCTGGGATTCAAAGTCGAAAAATTAAGTCGGCGACAATTGATACTTAATCAGCCTTACGATGGTTTGCAAGATGGTTTTTCAACTGCCTTTCATAACCAATTAGCTAAAGCAGCTGACTTACAATTACAACCAGCTTCTAATTTAAAACCTGAAAAAGTAGTTGATTTTTATAAAGCGCATGCTAAAAATTATAAAAAGGAAAATTACTATGCTTACCTGCGAATCATGTATAATGCGATGCACCGTGGTTGGGGATTTGCCAATGGAATTACTAACAAAAAAGGGGACTTACTAGCGGTCTATTTTTTCATTTATAGTCATGGAAAAATTATGGTTTTATTGCCTGCAACTTCTAAGGAAGGAAAAGCAGCAGGGGCAGCAGAATTATTATTGAGTATGTTGCTTCAAACACATGCAAATAAACCCGTTTACTTGGATTTTAATGGATTTGAAGATATTGGGATAGGGAGTCAAGAACAGGTTTATTATCAGGTTTCTAAATAGTACGAATTGGTAGAAAAAGACCTTTAAGCTTTTCTACCAGTTACGCTTGCCCTTTATAAACTTTCTTAGTCGCCAAAATTCTATCTTGGCTATCAGAAAGTTGTAAGATATAGACGCCGTGGTTTAAATTTTTCGTTATCATTTCCAATTCTATCGTTTGTTTCCCTTTTAATAAATGGTAAGATTTGGCAAATAATAACTGACCATTCATATCGTAGACATTAAATAAATAATCTCCTTTATCGGCAAAATCATAACTCACTTCCAAATTATGGACAAATGGGTTTGGGAAAATGGTCATTTGACTTTCGGTAAGTATTCCTTTCTCGATTACTGCATCTGGAGTAATTTCGGGAATATCTTCTAATTCAACAAGTTCATCCGTTCCACAAGTTGGTGCTTCCTCAAAGTCAGGCGCTATCATAATACCCATAATCATTTGGTCCATCTCAAAATGATTGCTTGCCAATTCTATTTCAATTTCTTTAGTAGGAATAGGATATTTCTCATTAAATAATAAGGTTTGCGTTTCAAATCCTACATAAGCAACGGTCAATTCAATTTCCTTTAAATTACTAGGAATAGCCATTTCAAAAAAACCGTTAATATCGGTGATAGTATTAATGTTTGTTCCTTCTATCATAATATTCGCCCCAATCAATTTATCTTGATATTCCTTATTTTTCACGAATCCTTTAATCACTTTATTTGGGGGAGTTGTCTCTTTTTCTTGCTGCTTCTTAGTTATTTGTTGTGCGACCACCGCTATTTTTTCAACAGTTGGTGTAGTCGTTTGCGCAACTAATCCACCACCAAATAATAAACCTGTTGCCAAAACTGCCACTGCTTTCCAATTTCGAGTAGGTTCTGCTTCCATTGGAAAAGGCATGGCTCGATTTAATTGTTGATTATTAAAAACGCCACAAATTTTGCCCTTATTTTGTTTGTAGAAGTGCAAAATTTGATAATCGTTCATCTTTCTAAAATCGACAATTGTTTTTTCACAAGATCCACAAAATTTACCGCCTTTGACAGGAGTCATTGCATTAAAATTTTCACCGCAAGGTTCAGGAATCGTTAAAGTTAAGGCTTTCTTTTTTGGAGACATGATATGGATTTTTAGTTAGGATAATGAATGTGGTTGCCTAATAGATGCAGTAAAAGATAGAAATGCATAAATGATTTTAATTTTTTTCAAAAAAAGATAAGAATGCACTAATTTATTTTCCTTACCTTTCGCCCACCTTAATATTTCCAACCTTTAGTTTCGTCAATTTTTCACACCTAAATATTTGCTGATGTTAGCTATTCAAAAAAAGTTATCTAATACTTTCTATGCCTTATTGAGTCTACCTGCAACGGCAATGGGCTTTGCGCTTTGTGTTCAAATTGCAGCACTTAGTTGGATATTGAACACCAAATATGGATTTAGTCTAGAAGATATTGGTTTAGTCTGGTTAGCAGGCCCAATGGCAGGTATTTTTGGTCAGGTAATCATTGGTTTGGTGAGTGATAAAGCTTGGTTCTGGGGTGGAAGACGGCGACCTTTTATTTTGATTGGTGGTACTTTAGCCGCATTAATGATTTTGGCTTTGCCTAACTTAGATATTATTGATAGCGCACTAGGCATTGATAGTATAATGACCGTTGCATTAATAGTAGCATTGACTTTAGATTTATCCATCAATATTAGTTTCAACCCTACTCGTTCAGTCATTGCGGATGTGACACCTTTGGGAGAAAAACGGACTAGAGGCTATACCATTATGCAAACCGTTTCTGGTTTCTTTGGTGTATTGGCTTATCTAATTGGCGCATTTATCAGTAATTACACCTTGATTTATATTGGAGCGGGTATCGTTTTCTTTTTCTCTATTTTTCCTATCTTTTTTATCGAAGAGCCTAGAGATTTAGCTGCTGATAAAGTGGCATTGACGGAAGAGACAGCCGAAGGAATTGCACAAAAAGATACAGATATTACTGAATTTTTGAAAATTTGTTTGGCGCATGCTTTTACTTGGTTAGGTGTACAAACGATGTTTGTCTATTCTTTTGCTTTTGTCAAAACCAATATTATGGGCTATGGTTTACAAGAAGAACTGGGGCAAGACTTGAATAATGAAATTGGTTTTGGATTAGGCGTTGCTTTTGCTATTTTAAATGCAGTTGGATTTTTATTACCTGCAACCGTTTTACAACCTGTTTCAGAGCGAATTGGTCGAGTAAAAACACATACTATTTGCATCGCAATTATGGCTATTGGTTATGCGGCATTAGTCTTTTTTGGAACCACTCAAATTTCCTTTTTCTTGTTAATGGCATTTGTTGGTATTGGTTGGGGAGCTGTAGTAAGTTTACCCTTTGCTATTATGTCTGAAGTAATCGACCAACGCAAAATGGGCTTATTTATGGGTTTATTTAATCTTTCTGTCGTTATTCCTCAAATTTTTGCCTCTTTACTTGGCGGTTATTTAGATGGATTTGATAACCAATCTATTATTTTTGTGATTTCTGCTATTTCGCTTGCTATTTCCGCAGGACTTTGGTTATTAGTAAAAGAACAAGCAAGTAGTTTCAAAATGGCTGGAGGCAATACTCATTAGCAAAATTTAGTTGGCCACCTTAACTTTTAATGTAGAACGTCCAATTAAAAAGTGATAAGTATCCATTGTTGGACTCAATCCAATGCTAAAAAATACTTAGCAACGAATTGAGTTCAATAACGCCTGCCTGCCACAGGCAGGGATTTTCGACAGGTTAATAAATGAATTATCTCTCTTTTATCTGCCTTTCTGTTTTTAATTTAAAAGGCTAATCTGCTCTATTTATTTGATAAATTTGTCTGAAATATTGACCTCATAGGAAGTATATTTATTCCTTAAAAAATAAGGACTTCTATTTTTTTTATTTTTTTCTTCCTCAATATTATTTTTTGGTTCGGTTTTTGTTCCTTATCTAAACAGATTTGATAATAGTACTCTTCGAGTAAATCCCCTTTCTGAATTAAGTGATTTTTTCACTTAAATTCATCAGTTGTTGTAATGACATAGACTTTTCTTCAAAGGCTTAAAAAATTCAAAAGTTTTCTAAAAATTAATATAAATATTAATTAATAATATTTATATTATTAGTTTTGAATAATACTTGACTGTCAACGAGTTGTTCTGCTAGTGCAATAGATTTTATGTAGTATAGATGCAGTAATAATCGTTCAACAGTTTATTTCTATCGAATATAGGGTGAGTGTTTGTTCATAGTTTTTGTTTTTATCTTGTCCCCCGACTTGCTCGGGGGTGTTTTTTCCCTCCTTCGGCTTCTAACTAGCGTGTTTTCTAACACCTTGTTTCTGTTGATGGAGGGAAAAACTTTTTATTTGACTCAACATCATTATTGTTTTTATTAAAAAGCAATTTTGATTAAAGATAGTGTTTGTTCATAGTGTTTGTTTTTTGTTTTGTCCCTGTCAAGTGATTTTTGACAGGGTTTTTTTATGTTTTTTTTAAAAATCGAAAATCTTTCCAAATTTTTCCTTTCTTCCCATTTCTTTTTTCCTTTCTTTTGAATCTCTTTTGAATTCTTTTTGTTGTGAATAATATGGAGGTTGTATAATCTTGTTGAGGGGGTAAAATTTCTTTATACTAAAAATAAAATATGAAAGTAAATAATCAAACCATTGCGGCTTTAAGAGAAGATTATCGAGCAAAGACCTTAGAAATAACGGATGTTCAGGCCAATCCAATTCAACAATTTAACGAATGGCTTCAAGAAGCGTTAGATAGTCAAATTAAGGAAGCGAATGCCATGACGATTGCAACGGTTGATGCACAAGGAAAACCTGCCGCTCGAATCGTTTTATTAAAAGGTTTTGATGAGAATGGTTTTATTTTTTATACCAATTATGACAGTCGAAAAGGGCAAGAACTAGCCGCCAATCCAAATATTGCAGTCGTTTTTTTTTGGAAAGACTTAGAACGGCAAATCCGAATTGAAGGCATTGTCGAAAAAGTAGCACCCGAAATTTCCCTTAATTATTTTCACAGTAGACCAAAAGGCAGTCAAATTGGTGCTTGGGCATCTCCCCAAAGTCAAGTAATACCCGACAGAAGTATTTTAGAACAAAATGTGATTGATTTAAGAAAAAAATATAGAGATGTCGATAAGTTACCGATTCCTGCTCATTGGGGAGGCTATCAAATTAAGCCTACGTTCCTAGAATTTTGGCAAGGACGATCTAGCCGATTACATGATAGGATTAGTTATACTTTAATAGAAAATGAATGGAAAATAGAACGATTAGCACCGTAACTAGGTAGCTTAGGCTTCTAGCCTGAGAAGTCTTAATATAATAAAAGCTAAACCATTTTAGCAGGATTTATCAAAGCAAATAATCCAAATAAAACATACATAATTATAATCAAGGAAAAGGCAACTTCTTTAAAAATTATTAAAAATAATAAGGCGAGGATTAAAAAAATAAAACGCATTTCATTACCTGCCCACTTAAAGTCTTTAAATTTAAAACTAAACATCGGCAATTCGGCAATTAACAAATAAGACAACACTACTATCGTCGGATAGAGTAACCACGGACTAATCACAATTTCTCTCAAACCATAAGAATCATAATGGTACATTAGCATTAAACCAACCGTAAAAATGGTACAAGCAGGGGTATTTAAGCCAATAAAATCTTCTGATTGACGGGTGTCTATATTAAATTTGGCAAGCCGTACTGCCGCAAATACCGTAATTAAAAAAGCGGGCAAACCTGCTAGAATTAGATATTGAGGAAAACTTTCAAAATTTTTAGTCATTCCTCTCACCAATAACATATACACAATCGCTCCTGGCACAACGCCAAAAGAAACCATATCTGCTAGTGAATCTAACTGCTTCCCTAATTCTGATTTCACTTTCAAAGACCTAGCTACGAAACCATCCAAATAATCTGCCCAAGCGCCTACGAATAAAAATAGAAAGGCATTAAAAAAACGACCATAAAATACACAAGCTAGCGCACAACAGCCGCAAAACAAATTAATAGAGGTAATAATATTAGGTATATTTTTCTTCATATCGTTGGCTACAAATGTATTACTTTTATTAAAAATAAATACTAATTCATTACGTCTTATTTGACTTATTGCTTATTATTCCGTCCGAATAAGCAACGCTATTATATTATCAAGGGAATAATGGGTTTAGTTGTCTAGTTTTAAACTTAAGTTTTAGGTAAGTAAATACTAGGACGATATAAATTATCACATAAAATATTTGTTATTTCGATTTAAATCGGAACAAGTTACGGGTTGGGGAATTGGAGTTTTAATGAATACTCCAATTAGTTATAATTAATCCAATTTTAGATTCAGAATTCTATTTTTTTAACTTGCAACACGTAACTCGCAACTATTTAATAAGTGACGTCCAAATTTGTCTCCTTACTTATCTCTTATAAAATGCTTAACAAGAAGATTAAGTTTGGCTAGTAGGCGTCGTTTTATTCTTTTTTATACATAAGGCAACAACAATTTTCGTTATTTTTTAACAAGAAATGCTATAAAGTGTTCTCTTTTGCAGTTGCTTTCCCAGAAATCAAGTTGAGTCTACCCATCGAACATATCTATATTGGATGATAAGTAGCTGAGTTTAAATAGTTTCCTATTTTTAGCGAGGTGATTTTTTTGAAGAATAAGGCAAAATTTTTTAGTATAGCTTAGCTATAGTCAAAAATTTTAACGCAGTTATTCGGAAAAAACAACCGATAAAAGTGGAAAATATTTGGACTCAACTACTTTAGCTATACTTTAGCCACTTCCAAATCACAAACATCACCTTATGAATAGTCATTACTCTAGAAGGGTTACTAACCTGTTTTTTTTATTGGCATTTATTTCTTGCCCCATTTTTTTGTTTGCGCAACCCGCAAATGACGATTGTAGTAATGCATTACTGATTGATAATATCATCCAAAGTTGCTCTGAAGAAGGAGAATACAGCAATGAAGGCGCTACCCCTACGAATTTTTCAGGTGGTTCCTGTACCTCTAGTAATGGGGCGGATGTATGGTTTCGATTTACGGCTATTGCGACAGATTTAACCTTAACGGTGAATGGTAATAGCCCGAATGGCGGTTCTTTAGGCCAACCAGAAGCAGAATTATATGTAGACACCGATTGTAGTGAACTAAGCGATAATAGTTTTCAAGTATTGGAATGTGAGCGAGGTAGTTCTACGGATGTAGTTGAATTATACCAAGGTGGTTTAATTCCAGGTCAGACTTATTTGATTAGAATTCAAGGTCGAAATCGTCGAGAAGGGACTTTCCAGATGTGTATTGATAATTATTTTCCGCCAACAGAACCTGGTTCTGATTTGGAAATAGCTTCCGTCCTTTGTGATAAATCTAGATTTGTAATTCAGCAAGTCATTGGAACAGGAAATGATAATAATGAAGCAAGGGGGACTTGTTTAGATATTCCTGGTTCAGGCGTTACTTCGGAACAAAGTTCTACTTGGTTTACTTGGATTGCTGCGAATGATGGCCAACTTACTTTTACGCTGGATCCTATTAAGCCAGATGATGACTTAGACTTTGTTGTTTATGAATTACCTAATGGGCTAAACAATACAGAAGGGAAAATTGCCCTTAGATGTATGGCTACTTCTTGCGAAGGACCTACAGGATTGGATTTAACCTCAACAGATTTATCTGAAGATCAAGGTTGTGATTTTGGCGAAGATGGATTTCTTCAAGCTTTAGATATGGAAACAGGTAAAGCCTATGGCGTATTAATCAATAATTTTTCCCAATCTGGAAATGGTTTTGCTATGGAATTTGGTGGAGACGGGGAATTTCAAGGACCAGAACCAGATATAGAAGCCATTATAAATAGCAACACAAATGTCATCTGTGCAGGCGAAGCCGTTTCTTTTAGTGGGAATAATTCCACTTTTGCAGCGGGACAAATCGTGGACTATGAATGGACTTTTGGCGTTGGAGCAGAAGCTACTTCTGTTACTGGCGTAGGGCCTCATACCGTTTCGTATACTGAACCAGGAGAAAAATCAGTGGTCTTGACGATTACGACTAATTTAGGTTGTAAAGTAAGTACGATTAGTTCCTCTATAGTCATAGTAGAAGCTTGCTGTGAAGATGTAAATTTAATTACAGGAGATGCTATTATTGAAAATGCAGTTTGTGGAGACCAAGGAGGTGCGATTGATTTTAGTGTAACTAGTAATTCCGAAATTAATAGTTTAGAATGGAGTAATAATAGCGAATCAGAAGACTTGTCCAATCTCTCCCCTGGATTGTATACCGTCACCGTCACTAATTTAGCGACTTGTAGAGATTCTTTCCCATTTATGGTTGATTCTATTCCACCATTTGAGGTAGTAACTGCTTTGACTGAACCAACATGTGGCGGAGGAACAGATGGAGCGATTGAATTAACCATCCAAGATGGCGCTGCCCCTATTTTGATTGATTTTGGCATAGGCGCATCCGAAGTAACCACGTTAAGTAATCTATCCTCAGGAGATTATCCAGTAACAATCACAGACGTGAATGGTTGTACAGAACAAAATATAATCGAACTTCGAGAATTAGAACTAGCATTAGATACCAATCAATTGGTTGTACAAATGCCGAGCTGTTTTGATTTCAGCAATGGTCGAGTCGCTATTAGTATAGCCAATGGAGAACCCAATTATCAATATGATTGGAATGATGGCAATGGCTTTGTCACAACGAGTAGTTTAAATAATATTCCTGCGGCTACTTACCAAGTCAATGTTATTGATGCCAATTTATGTGAAGGGGATTTTGAATTTACCGTTGACCAACCCGATGCCTTAACGCTAGTATTAGCAGGAGCGAATATTAGTTGTCAAGGAGCAGACGATGGTATGATTACCGCCATTGTGGAAGGTGGTACAGGAGGCTACACCTTTGATTGGAATAATAACCAAACTTCAGAGCAAATTATGGGATTAACGGCTGGCGATTATTCTGTGATTATTAGAGATGAGAATCAATGTGAAATAGCAGATGCCGCCATGATTATAGAACCAGATTTAATCGATTTGACCATAGGGAATGTGGTAGACGCTTTGTGTTTTGGAGATAATACAGGTAGTATTACCGTGAATAGTAGTGGTGGAAATGGCAATTTTGAATATAGTGCAGATGGGACTACTTTTCAAAGCAGTCCAACGCTTTCCGATTTAGCTGTAGGCGATTATACCATTACGGTAAGAGACCCCAACGGTTGTACGGAAACAATTGCTGCTAGTATTGCTCAGCCAGCCGAATTATCTGTAGATGCAGGAGAAGATAAGGCGATTGACTTAGGATTCTCTACTGATTTCCAAACTATTACGACACCTTTTGCTCGACCCGTCGACTATACTTGGTCTAGTCCTGATTTTTTAGATTGCTCAGATTGTCCTAATCCAACAGCGATGCCTTTTACCACGATGCCTTTTGTGGTGACTATTACTGATGCAACGAATTGCACTGCTTCTGATACCGTTTTTGTTTTTGTAAATCCTAATCGCCCCGTCTTTATACCGAATGCTTTTTCTCCCAATTTTGATGGTAATAATGATAAATTTACCGTTTTTGGTGGCCCTGCTGCTGTTCAGATTACTGAATTAAGGGTTTTTGACCGATGGGGCAATCTAGTTTATAATGGAACAAATCTTCCAGTAGGAGATACTCGATTTGGTTGGGATGGTTTATTTGATGGACGCGAATTACAACAAGGCGTTTATGGCTTTGTCGCTAAAGTCTTATTTCTAGATGATGTAGAAGAGACTTTTGGAGGCGATATTACTTTAGTTAAATGAGTTGCCAGTTGCTGATTGCCAGTTACCAGTTTGTCGGTTAGTCAAAACCAGCAACCAGCAACCGACAACTTAAAATAATATTGACCAAATAACTACAACAATAATCACCTTCACTACATTTTCTATACTTTTGCCCACATTATAAATAAAAAAATACACGATTCTGCTGGTTTTGAACGTTTAATAGGCTGTTCAAATGCAATATAAGACAGCGATTCAATTTTGACTTCTTCTAACGGATTTACTCAAACTCTTAATTTCCAACCCATGTGGGCTATGAAAAATTCCTCTATTAACCAATTACTTCTTGGTAGTTTACTTTTTTTTACAACTATCAATGCGACCATTTTACAAGCGCAAGATGCACAACCAGATTTAGCAAATGCAACCATTCTTTGTGACAAGCGTCCAGTTACCATTACTTCTTTTAATGGAGCAGGAACAGATGTTAACGAAGGTGCTGGAACTTGTATGAATGATATTACCGAAACCAATACGACTTGGTTTACTTGGGAAGGCGCTACCGATGGCAATTTATCTTTCACCATAGCACCGACCAATCCCAATGATAGAATCGCTTTTGTTTTATTTGAGATTCCTGATGGGGGAAATCCTGTTGCCAATCGATGTGGGGAAGCTTGTTTTCCAGGAGCAACTGGTTTGGTAGAAGGCGATAATGATGCGAACATAGATTGTCAAAATAGTCCTACCGATGCCTTTGCTGCAGCATTAAGTATGCAAGCAGGATTAACCTATGGTTTAATGATTGAAAATACAACTTCCGATGGTGGATTTACCATTACCTTCGGCGGAGATGGGGCATTAGTAGGGCCAGTAGGCCAGATTTTGCCGAGCGCTCCAGCAACTTGTTTTGGGCAACCATTGACTTTTAGGGAGAATATTACATTCCCTATTCCTAATGGTACCATTACTCGATATGACTGGTTGATAGAGGATGGAGATAATAATGTAAAGACAACGACCCTAGAAAAAACCGACCTAACCTTCGACTTCACAACTACTGGTACTAAAAGGGTGGAATTAATGGTTACTACCAATACTGGTTGTAATGCCATCTTTGAAACATTTATTACCATCAATGATTGCTGTGAATCGGATAATCGGATAGCCATTGCGCCAAATCCTACAATTACTGAAATTGCCTGTCCTGATGACACCAATGGAGCGATTGATATTACGGTTACGAATGATAGCAATTTCCCGACAGTTTTTGAATGGTCGAATGGTGCCGATACAGAAGACATCATGAATCTTGCCCCTGATACCTATACCATTACTATTTCCAATGCCGCAGGTTGTAGAGATTCCATAACGCATACTTTTGTGATACCTAATGCTTTAACGGCTATGGAAACAGTAAGTCCCCCTTCTTGTGGAGGTGTAGCCGATGGTGGTATTGCTATTGCTGCCTCTGGTGGCCGAATGCCTTATGAGTATGATTTTGGTGACGGCAATGGTTTTGTAGCCAATGCGACTTTAAATGGTTTAGATACAGGAGATTATACCGTAATTGTTCGGGATGATAGTGGTTGTACAACCACCATAGACGCCATTGAATTAGATGACAGAGCATTGAATATTAGCGTTGATAATATTACCAACCCTACCTGTGGTGATTTAACCAATGGTTCAGTTGAAATTACCGCTGATAATGCCATGGGTGTCTTGACTTTTGATTTTAATGATGGCAACGGGCCACTAGATCCAACTTCATTGACTAGGTTAGATGCTGGCAATTATATCATAGATGTTTTTGACAGCGAAGGTTGTACAAGTAATCCAGTAGAATTTACATTAACTAAACCAGACCCCATTAATGGTATTTTAGAAGCAAGAAGAAGTTCTTGTAATGGGGCAAATGATGGAACAGCGATTATCACTGTAACAGGTGGCGTGTCTGATTATACTTATTTATGGAGTAATGGCGCAACAACCAGAAGTATTGGTGATTTAGCACCAGGTACTTATGCTGTTACTGTAACCGATGCGAATGGTTGTACTTATGAAGCGACTTCACCAGCTATTATGGATCCTCCGTTATTAACTGCTACAGTCGATAATGTTCAAGATGTCAGTTGTCCTAGTGAAGAAAATGGGGTAATAACATTAACAGTAGCGGGTGGAACAATGCCTTATTCTTATAGTACAGACGGGCTTAATTTTACGCCTGGTACCACTATTTCCAACTTAGCTATTGGTGATTACGGCCTAATTATTATGGACAATAATGGATGTACGGTTATGGAAAGTGCAACTATTAGTAGCCCTGCTACCCTTTCTTTTGATGTAAGTTCAGCGAACAATATTTGTTATGGAGAACGGGTTACTTTCACCAATACTTCTACTTTTACCCAAGGGAATATTACAGCAGTTGTCTGGGATTTTGGGAATGAAACAGCTACAGGAAATAATGCAGAAACAAGTTTTACTACCATAGGTAATCCAACCGTCAAATTAACGGTCACCACAGATTTAGGCTGTGAAACGGAGTTAACTCAAATACTTGATATTGCTGTAGAACCCTGCTGCGATCAAGATAATGGAGTTGGCTTTCTACCTATTTTTGAAGAACCTTTGTGCAATGGTTCCACAGAAGGTAGTATTACCTTAAATCCTTCTTCTGTTCCTCCCATTACTACTATTCTATGGAACAATAATGATAATACAGAAACCATAGATAATTTACCTGCTGGCGAATATAGCGTTACGATTACTAATGATGCCACTTGTAAAGATTCTACAACTATATTATTAGAAGAACCCGCATTAATAAGTACAACGCTGGACTTGACTAATCCAACTTGTGATGTGGCTAGCAATGGAGCTATTATGCTTACTGCGGCAGGCGGTACACTAGACCCAAATAGCGCTTATGAATTTGATTTTGGAAATGGCTTTTCTAGCAATAACACTCAAGATAATTTAGGGTTTGGTAACTTTTCTATTAGCGTTAGAGATGATAACAATTGTATAATTACGGTAGATACAGACTTGATTGTACCTGATACTTCACCCATCAATGCTGCACTAAACTTAGTTTCTCCTACCTGTGAAGCAGCCTTTAATGGCTCAATGACTATTGTGGCTTCAGGGTCAGGTAGTGGAATAGGTGCTAATTTTTTGTATGATTTTGGTAGTGGTTTTACGCCTGAAAACACGGCTGAAAACTTAGGAATTGGGGCTTATTCTCTTAGGATTCGAGATGGTGATAATTGTGAATTGTCGATAGACACCAACTTAGTCGTATCAGATATTCCACCAATTACGGCTGATATTGCAATAATCCCTGTCTCTTGTGATATAGCAACCAATGGTAGTATTAGGGTTAACGCCGCTGGTAATAGTGATTTAGTTTATGATTTTGGCGAAGGTTTTTCCTCAGAGAGCACTGCTGAAAATTTAGCCTTAGGACCCTACGCTATTCGAATACGAGATACGGATAATTGTGAATTATCAATAGATACCAACTTAGTGGTATCAGATATTCCGCCAATTACGGCTAATTTAGACATTACCAGTCCTTCTTGTGACGAAGCAGTAAACGGTAGAATTACCGTAAATGCTCTAGGAATAGGTAACAATAATGACTTAGTCTATGATTTTGGAAATGGTTTTGATATTCAGAATACTTCTGAAAATTTACCTATTGGTAATTATGCTATTACCGTTCAGGATAGAGATAATTGTAGGTTAGTCATAGATACCTCCCTTACCGTTGACCCTGATTTTGTTCCTATCACCGCTACCTTTTCAAATATTACCCAGCCTTCTTGTGGAGGTGGAATAGATGGTTCAATAACCGTTATTCCAGCAGGTGAATCTGGTAGTGATTTAACAAATTATACTTTTGACTTTGGCAATGGGGAATTAAATGTAAATACTTCCAGTAATTTACCAGCAGGCCCGCAATTAGTCGTTATTAAAAATGTAAATAATTGTAGCATTGTACTTGATACTGTTTTAAGTGAACCTATACTAGAACCCACTTTTATTGTCGCTCGGCCAACTTGTTTCGGCTTATCAGATGGGAGTATCATCGTTGATGTACCCAATCCTGGTGAAGGGCCATTTTTATATGATTTTGGAGATGGCAATGACTTTCAATCGGAAACTGCATTAGCCGATTTACCACAAGGTATGTATTCCATACAAGTACAAGATGCAAATCTATGTCTAAGTGAACAATTGGAAGTCTTAATAGACCAACCAGATGAATTAACTCTGACAACTACTTCTACTGATATTAGCTGTTTTGGAGAGGGCGACGGTCGAATTGTAGCAGAAGTGACTGGAGGAGTAGGCAATTATACCTACGATTGGAGCGATGGACAAACGTCAAATATTGCTAGTAATTTAGGGGCAGGAGAATATTTTCTAGCCGTAACAGATGGGAATGATTGTCCGATTAATAGTGACTTAGTTGGCATTATTGAACCCGCAGAATTAAGTGTTTCGGTTGGGCAAGTAGATAATGTACTTTGTTTTGGCGAAACAAATGGCGCTATCACGATTAACGCAACAGGGGGAAGTGCCCCTTTTGAATATAGTTTAGATGGCATTATTTTTCAACCAACTTCGACCTTAGGAAGTTTACCTGCGGGCGATTATATGGTCATTGTAAAAGATAGTCGAGCTTGTGAAGTACCTACTGAAAATATAGCTGTAACAGAGCCAGAAGAGTTTATCGTTATAGCTAATGTCGATGACCCTATTGCTAAATTAGGATTTACCATCAATCTGTCTGCTGAAACAAGCACAAATAGCGGAGGCATTAATTTTGTTTGGTCAATACCAGATTCTATAGTTTGTAATAATTGTCCTAATTTTTCTACCGTGCCTCCAGGTTCTACCACTTATACCGTGACGGCTGTTAACTCGGATAATTGTCAAGCAACTTCCTCTGTAGATGTAGCCGTTTCTTTGGATAGACCTGTTTATATTCCTAATATATTTTCGCCAAACGGAGATGGTATCAATGACGAATTTTTTATTCCATTTTCTCCTGCGATGACCGAAATCAAAGAATTACAGATTTATGATAGATCAGGTGCTTTAGTATTTGAAGCTTTCGACATTACCCAAGGAGAAGAAATATTAAAAGCTTGGGATGGTGAATTTAATGGAACAAAAATTAGACAAGGCGTATTTGTTATTTCCGCTCAGATTGGTTTTGTGGATGGACAAGTGCTACCCTACCAATCGGATGTAACACTGATTACTTCTGAATAAGAGTAGCTTGCCTAAGTAGAAAAAATTTAGGTTTCAACAAGATACTATTCGGGCTAAAATTCCAAGCTACTTAAAACTCTTTCTAAAAAAATCCCAACTGAATGCTGATTCGGTTGGGATTTTTTTAACTTTATGGTAAACCTCAAAACAAATTGTTTGCTATGAAGTATGGATTAATACTATTAACTACATTTTTATGTTTAGCTGCTTGTCAATCTGAAAAGACTAAACCGAAGAATCTACAACCAAGTATTTTTGATTGGTTAAGCACTAAAGAAGATTTAATAACATTAGAAATTAAAGGGGATCTAAAGCATCTTTTTGTAGACCGTCACGGAGAAGATCATTATCATCCTGCCACCTTAAAAGTAGTACGTGAAGATAGTACCCACCAATACGATTTAGAAATTTCTCGTAGAGGCGTTACTCGAAAAAAAATCTGTGATTTTCCGCCTATTAAATTAAAATTTCCTAAAAAAACCTTAGCGGCAAACGGTTTTTCTAATCTCAATAATTATAAACTGGTCACGCATTGTATGGAAGGAGAGGATGATTATGTCTTAAAAGAATACCTCACTTATAAATTATTTAATCAATTAACAGATAAGAGTTTTCAGGTGAAATTAGCTAAGATTCGATACATTGATGAAAGTGGAGAAGTGCCAGATGACGAACATTATGGTTTCTTAATTGAAGGCAATAAAGAATTGGCCAAACGTTTAGACGGTAAATTAATAGACCCAGAAAAATATAAAATTGCTAGAGTAGATAAAGAACAATACAAAAATATGGTTTTATTCCAGTACATGATTGGTAATACAGACTGGAATCTATCGAGAGGGCATAATATTAAATGGGTACAAACAGCAACTAGTGATGTCCCCTCTCCCATCCCTTACGATTTTGATTATTGTGGCTTGGTCAATGCACCTTATGCCATTCCACATCCACAAATTCCTATTAAACATGTTAGAGAACGCTTTTTGCAATGGCGAGGTAAAAACAAAACAGAATTGATTCCCATCTGTGAAAAATTTAAAACACAAAAAGCCGAATTTATTCAAGCTTGTCAAGGTTTTGAGGACTTAGATGCTGCTTCCAAAGCAGATATGATTAGCTTCTTAGAAACCTTTTTTGAGGATGTTGAAAATAAAACCTTTTTGTAAAGAGGTGACATGTCTCATTTTATCACAAGAGTAAGTACGCTATATAAAAGCGGTAGCTAAAGAACAGATTTAGTTACCGCTTTTGTTTTTTGCAAGCATTATTTTTAAATTTGTTTTAAACAAATGTTTAAAAATAATTAACCATGCAAACTATTCCAAAAACACTATGCTTTTTAAGTATTCTAATACTATTTAGCTGTGGTGATGAAGCAACCAATTTACCAACGCCTACACCTACTCCTACTCCTGAAGTACCCACAGTTACCCCAATCTCACCTACCACAGGCAATGAACAGTATCTTGCTGAAAAATCAGGCTATATTTTTGACCAAAAAAAACTACCCACCTTTGAGTTAAATTTACCACCTGCGGATTTAACAAAAATTGATGCAGACCCCTCCGCCGAAGAATATGTTGAAGGTAGTTTAACTTTTGAAGGAGAAACCATCAGCCAAGTTGGTATTCGTTATAAAGGATCTATTGGTGCTTATGTTGGTTGCTTGTCTGGAACAAATTGGGCGAATCCATCAGGTAGAAAAACCTGTACCAAATTATCAATGAAAATAAAGATAAATTGGAATGACCCAGAAGCTCGATTTTATGGTTTAAAAAAATTACAATTTCATTCTCAAAATAATGACGATAGTCAAATGCGGGACAGATTAGGGTATTGGTTCTTCCGAAAAATGGATGTGCCTGCGCCAAGGGCTATCCATGCGCGATTGCTCATTAATGGCGAATATATGGGATTATTTGCATTAGTAGAACAAATTGATGGACGCTTTACCCGTCAGAATTTTGAAGACGGAACAGGCAATTTGTATAAAGAAATATGGCCACTAAAAAGTAATGGCAATCCATTTAGTGAGCGAGAATATTTAGAAAACTTAAAGACCAATGAAGATGAAAACCCTACCGCAGCAATGATTCATAATTTTGCACAAGAAGTAGCCAATGCCAATGATAACGACCTACAAAATGTAATTGCCAAATGGATGAATATTGATGAAATAATGTCCTACGTCGTCGTTGACAGAACTATCCGAAATGATGATGGTGCTTTTCATTGGTATTGTAATGGAAGCGATTGTGACCCACATAATTTTTATTGGTACGAAGACCCCACTAATCAACAAATGCACCTTATTCCTTGGGATTTAGATCATGCTTTTGAAAACATTATTAGCAATGTAAATCCTGTTACACCTATAGGAGATGCTTGGGGGGTAATCAGTAATAACTGTCAACCATTTAACGTTGGTTTTTTTGGCCCGAAGCAACGTTCTGCGGCTTGTGATAAATTAACAGGCGGATGGGCGAGTTTTACTGAAGAATATGCACAGAAAAAACAAGTATTTCTAGCAGATGTTTTTTCTGAAGAAAGAGTTAATGAAAAACTAGATGAATGGGCTGCCCAAATATATGCAGCGACCGAAGAAGCTAGTCAAATGCATTCCGATGCCATTACTGTTGCCAAATGGGAAAGTTCGATAAATACTTTAAAATCTCAATTGAGGGCAGCTAGGAATAAATAACTTTTATTTGAGGTTATGAGGTTAATAAGAGGAAGAGGTTATGAGGTTTTTCTAGGTTCTCTCCTTAACTTATTATCTTATAATCTCATCAACTTGTTAAAGTCGCCTTATCTTCCCTCCTTTTGATGACCTTTACTTATTTATTTTGCCATCCTTTGCTTATATTTCCACTTCTCTTGATAAATTACCTGAAATCATTTTAAAACTGTTATTATGAAAAACCTTCTGAAAGTAACGATTGGTCTATTCCTTCTACTTTTTCTTGCTTGTAAATCCGATACAGGCGTAACGACCATTCCTGAAACACCAACACCAGACGGTCCATTTGCTGTAGAAATTGGAGATAGCGATATTCCGTATATCGTTATTGACACAAAAGGTACGTCAATAGAAAATGAACCTAAAGTGGCAGCAGACATGACGATTTTTGTCAATAAAATAGAATTGCAAAAGACAACTATTGGCATTGAGTTTAGAGGGTCCACCTCTTTTCGATTATCTAACAAAAAATCTTATGGTATAGAGACTTGGGATACGGATGGCAATGATACCGCTGTTTCTTTTTTTGATTTTCCTGAAGAAGAGGATTGGGTATTGATTGGGCATGTCGTTAACCAAAGTCAAGGAGTAATTTTTGATAGAACTTTGATGTACCATCATTTTGGGTATCAATTATTCCGTAAAATGGGGCAATATGCAAGTCGCTCTAAATTTGTAGAAGTAGAAATAAATGGGGAATATCAAGGGATTTATATGTTTATGGAAAAACTAAAACGGGATAAAAACAGAATTGATATTAAAAAACTCGAACCAACAGATACGGATACAGAAAGTATTACAGGCGGTTATATTATAAAAATTGATAAAACAGCAGGCGGTGATTTAAACATCAACCAACCTTTATCCTATTTTGAAAATAATTGGGATGATGATGCTCGTTATACAGAAGGCATTAGTTTTAGGTCTAAATATGATATTAATCGAAACATCGTCGATTTCACGCCTTATAATCGTCCTTATCACAGTCAACAATTCTTAGAAACTTATTTTCTTTACGAATATCCAAAAGCAACGGATATTACGGCTGCTCAAAAAACGTATATTCAAAATTATATCAATGATTTTGAAACAGCATTAATAACAGACGATTTTAATACAACAAATAGAACCTATACGGATTATATTGACCTCCCTAGCTTTGTCGACTTTTTTTTATCAATGAAGTTTGTAGAAATGTAGATGGTTACCGACTAAGTACTTATATGCATAAAGACCGAGGAGAAAAATTAAAAATGGGGCCTATCTGGGATTTGAATATTGGTTATGATAGCGGTGATAGAGTCCCGTTTGATGATTGGGTGATTAACTATAATAATTTTGTGCAGCAGGATGCTTGGATGGTGCCGTTCTGGTGGCCAAGATTAATGGAAGACCCGATCTTTAAAACAGCCTTAAAAACAAGATGGTTCGAGTTACGAGCTGGGGAGTTACAAACTGCTGAGTTATTAAAAACGGTTGATGATATTGCGACTAACTTACAAGAAAATGGGGCAACAGATAGAAATTTCAATAAATGGGGTGACGTTAATTATCCTCAAAGTGTTAATAGCTTAAAAACTTATCTAGAAAACCGAACGGTTTGGATGGATAATCAAATCGCTAATTTTTAATAGTTTTTTTACCACATAGTCACAATAGTATTTTCACATAGTAAACATACTATTGTGACTATGTGGTAAATAATCATCACCAAGAAAACCCAAATTTCATCTTCACTTCCGCATAAGGTCCTGATAAATCCCGTCCAGTCATTTCAGGAATATTCACATTAGTAACCATCCGATAACCTCCATCAAATGCTAAATGAAAAAAGCGAAAAACATTCAATTCTAATCCCAAAGTTGGTTGTATAACAAAAACATTATCCATTTCACTACTGCCAACCTGAGCGTTTCCAGTACCCATTAAAAGCATAAAATTTGGATGTATCGTTTTATGCGAAGCAGGAGTGTAACCTAGCATAAACCCACTATAATCCATTTTAAAACGGTTATTATCTAAAGCATCAATATAGACATCATTATCGGTTTCAAAACCACCCCACCCAAGGAATAAACGTTTACCAAATTCTACGCCACCAAAACCGCCTCTAAAAACAACAAACTCATCTTGTAATTGCCCAACACCAACTGCAGGGCCGCCCCAAGCACCGCTAATCCGCCAGCCATTTTTTCCAAAAACAGTGCGTTCTTGTTGTGCAGTAAGAGCAACAGTCGTACTCATCATCAATACAAAAAAGAAGATTACATTTTTCATAAGCTTAGAAGTTTAGGAATCAATAATAGGAATACAGCAAAACCAGTACTATATATAAAAGATGCATAATTCCCTAATTAACCACTATTGGGGTACTTAAAAAAAATGATTTTTAACCTTGTTTAACAGTTGAATTGTCTTCTTAAAATTTTGGTAACAAAAACTGACTGATTACGAACTGGCAAACAGGCAACTGGTAACTCGCAACTCCTCAATGAATCTCCACCGAATAAATACTTTCAAAGCTTTCCCCTCCGCCTAATTTAATCACCCCTTCTTTTTGTGCAAATTGTTGATTATGAGATTGATGGTCAGCAACACCAAACCAAGGTTCGATACAAACAAATGGCGACTGGCGGTTTTTAGACCAAATACCTAAATAAGGAAAACCCTTAAAATTAAACGTAAAAATAGGCGTATCGCCCTTCTGTAAGCTAACCGTTTCCGAGGCTAACTTTTCAAAAACTAAAGCATCTTCATCAAAGAGTGTATCTGTTAAGGGCAAGGTGTTTTCATTATCTAAAATCAAGTCCTTTTTACCATTTCGGATGCCATTATCTAAACGTTGAGTAGCCGCTATTTCTGGATATTGAAAAACCAACTGATAATCAGACCGTTTTTCTCCCTGGTTCAAAGGGCATCTGAAAGCTGGATGACCACCAATGGAAAAATACATGGCCGCTTCGGAAGGGTTGAATACTTCATAAGCAACCATTAATGCGTCTTCAAACAAATCGTATTGCAAGCGCAACCGAAATGGATAAGGATAATTTTTTAGTGTGGTTTCTGAATTAACCAATTCAAACGTCAAACCTGTTTTATTTCTTTTGATTAATTCAAAATTCATGTTTCGGGCTAGTCCATGTTGTTTCATGGTATATTTATCTGTCCCTACTAAAAATTCATCATTTTGCAATCTACCAACAATCGGAAATAAAATAGGGGCTTGCCTTCCCCAGTATGTGGGGTCTGCTTGCCAGATATATTCTGTTCCCGTTGACTTTTTAATCAAGCTCGACAATTCTGCACCGTGATGTTTGACCGCTATTTTTAAGTAGTCATTTTCTACAATTTTTACCATTGGTCTAATTTTTAATGTGTCTAGCTACAAACATAAAAATTATAAGGGTTAATTCACCCATTTTTAAAATTTGGATAAGGTAAATTTAGGGAATAAATAACTATCTTGTGGGATAATACTAAGCTAATTCCTATTTAAATTAAGCACATGTTTAAACGAATACTTATCAAATCTCCGCTAATCCATATATTCCTATTTTTAGGTTTAAATACCGTCCTTGCTACTCCAGCAGATTTAGGTGCAACGTATATAGAAGCTTGGAAAAAATTCTATCCTTCCAAAGCATTAAACCAAGGCATTCATACTGCTATTTTTGATTATGAAAATTATTCGACAAACAATATTGAAGAATGGTTGACTTTTAATCAAAAAATGTTGGCGCAATTATCAGCTAATAATACCCCTTATGTTATTGAAAATCGGATTGATGCCCGCTTATTAAAAGTGCAAGTACAAGAAGAAATTAATAAATGGGGAGACAAAAAAATACAGCAGCATTCCCTTAATTTATATACGCCATTGATTGCCAAAGCAACCGATAAAGTATTGGCTGCTGCTTATTTGACAAATCGAGAAAAAACAAAATTAATTTGCCAACGCTTGGATGCGGTACAAAATTTATGTGCTGCTGCCAAAAAATCCTTAATCAAGGATGATAAAGCAGCCATTGAAAGAGGGATAAAGAATTTAGCAAAGGCAGCTATTTTTTACGAAACAGAATTACCTGATTTAACTAAAGGCTGGCAAAGTTCGGCTTCTTGTAAAAATCTAGATATACATTGTCAAACAACGGCTACCCATATCCAAGATTTGATAACGCACCTCCAAACCAAGATTTTACCAAAAGCAAAAACAACTAAAGCAACGATTGGCAAAACCGAATATGCGAGAAGATTGGCTTTATACACAGATAGTAATCTATCGCCAGACCAATTATCCTCTATTGCTTTAGCAGAAATTCAAACGGTCAGAAATTTAATTGGCGAAGTTTCTGAGCAATATTTAAAAAAGCAATACCCAACAAAGGCGTTGCCAAATGACTATAAGTCCATCGTTAAAGCTGCCTTTGCAGATATGGAAAAAGATGCGCCGACTAGTGGGGAAGATTATTTAGAATTTTGGTTAGAATTGAGAGATGCAGCCATTGATTTTATTGAGAAAAAAGAAATTGCTACTTTACCCGATTTTCAAACCTTACGCATTATTCCTGCGCCTGAAAGTGCAGGGCCTGCTGCTAGAATAGGCTGGGTAGATAGTGCGCCACCTTTTGCACCAAACCCACTAACCACTTTATATTTACCTTCCATTCCTGACACTTTACCAGCACAAGAACAAAAGGATTTTTGGGCTTCTTTTAATAAGCCTTTTAATCGAATGATTGTCATTCACGAATTATTCCCTGGGCATTATATGCAAATCAAAATTAGTCGAGCTACGCCACATCCAGTTCGATTACTATTTCCTTATGCCGTCTATTTTGAAGGTTGGGCAACTTTTACGGAACGGGTATTACTGGATGCAGGTTGGGAACAAGATAATCCACTCACTTTTTTAGCCCATTTGCGCAAACGCCTAGAAAATGCCAATCGAGCGTATACTTCTATGCAAGTACATTGCAACGATTGGACACAAGCACAAGTGATGGAATTCTCTACCGAAACTTCTTTATTAGCGCCTCAATTTGCCAAAAGTTTATGGGGTCGAATTATGCGGTCGCCCATGCAATTAACCTCTTATTTTTTAGGTGGACAGCAATTTACCGCATTATTAGCCGCAGAGAAAAAACGATTGGGTAAAGCTTTTAATTTAACCGATTTTATGGATACGATTATGCAAGTCGGGGCGATTCCGATTGATGAGTTTTCTGGTATTTTTGAAGCTAAATAAAAAAACCTCATTGCTAGTTAGGACTTTTAGTCCGACACTTATATATTTCTCGCCTCTGGCGAGCGGATATATTTAAATTTTGTTTTACTACACCTCGTCAGAGGCGAGTAGATAAAGGTGTCGGACTAAAAGTCCTAACCAGCATCATGTAAAAAACTAAAACATGACCATAGACAGAATAAATCTACAACCCGACTACTCCATTTCCAGAATCATCAAAGGCGGTTGGCATTTAGCAGGTGGACATGGCAACATCAGCGAAACCCAAGCCATCGAGGATATGAAAGCCTTTGTAGAAGCTGGGATTACCACTTTAGATTGTGCCGATATTTATACGGGCGTAGAAGTGTTGATTGGCAAATTTCGTAAAAAATATAAAGCAGCTTTTGCGGCAGGCGACCTTTCGCCTATTCAAGTACATACTAAGTATGTCCCTGATTATGGGGCTTTAGCGACTTTGACCAAAGCGGATACCACTAAAATAATTGACCGTTCTTTGCAACGATTAGGCGTAGAACGATTGGATTTAGTACAATTTGCTTGGTGGGATTATCAATTTCCTCGCTATGTAGAAACGGCGGTTCATTTAGCCGATTTACAAAAACAAGGAAAGATTCAATATATTGGCGTCACTAATTTTGATGCGGCGCATTTACAAGAAATTTTGGATGCAGGTGTAAAAGTAGCGTCGAATCAAGTACAATATTCTGTGTTAGACCAAAGAGTCGAAAAAGGGTCTAATGCTTTAGTGCAAAAGCATGGGATTCAATACCTTTGTTATGGCGTCGTTGCTGGTGGTTTTTTAAGTGACCGATATTTGAATGCGCCCGATCCAACGCAGCCTTTAGAAAACCGTTCGCTAACGAAATATCGCTTAATTATTGATGAATTTGGTGGGTATGAATTATTTCAAGAAGCGTTGCAAGCACTTAGAAAAATTGCCGATAAATACGAAGTTGGTATTGCAGAAATTGCCACTAAATATATCTTGCAAAAAGATTTGGTAGCGAGTGCGATTATTGGTGCTAGAAACTTAAAACATCTCCAAAAGTTACAACAACTTAGTAGGTTTAATTTAGATACTGCTGATTTACAAATCATTCAAAAAATAGTGGATAAAGCCGAAGGACCAAATGGCCCTTTCTACGAATTAGAACGAGATAAAACAGGGAAACACGGGCGGATTATGAAGTATAATTTGAATGACGAATAGGGTTGGTAATTTTCAATTTATAATTTTAAATTTTCAAAATGCCATTAGGGGATTAACAAATGAATGTAGCAATTAACAAAACGAAAAACGAAAAAGTATTATCCTTCTACGGTGGCGTATTAGGCGCTATCTTGCCCTTCCTAGTCTTTGTCTCTGGGGTCATTTTCATTGCACTTTCAGGTGCGCCAGACGAACGAGGTTTTTGGCCTGTTTTATTACTGGCTTTAGGCATCAGTTTATTATTGTCAAAAGATAAAAATCACTTTAGCGAAACAGTCATTAAAGGCATGTCTGAATCGATTGTGATGATTATGATTACGGCTTGGATGCTTGCTTCCACGATTGGTGTTTTAATGACGATTACAGGTTTTGTCGAAGCTTTAACGTGGTTAGCTAGTCAGCTAAATTTAGGTGGAGTTAGTTTTGTGATGAGTACTTTTATTATTTGCTGTATCGTCTCTTTGTCCACTGGTTCTAGCTTTGCGACTATTTTAATTTGCAGCCCTATTTTATATCCTTCAGGCGGTTTAGTGGGTGCTCATTTACCAACCTTGGCAGGGGCAATTATCGGTGGGGCTACTTTTGGTGATTTTTTTGCGCCGATTTCGGATACGACCATTGCGAGTGCTTTGAGTCAAAAAGCGGAGATTGGCCCAACGGTACGCAGTCGATTAAAATACATTATTCCAGCAGTCCTGCTTGCTTTGATTGGCTATTTTTTAAGTGCGACTTTCTCAACAGGTATTGCTCCAACCGAAGGCAATCAATTATTAGGCGACCCAAAAGGTTTGCCAATGCTATTAGTTCCCGCCTTGATTATTTTTCTCTTTTTAAAAGGTAAACATTTATTACATGGACTTTTATTAGGTTTAATGTTTGGAGTGGTGTTAGGTTTAGGATTAGGTTTGTTACCAATGGCTAAATTAATCTCTTTGGATTTAGATAATATGGTGGCTAAAAGTTTTGTTATTGATGGGATTAATCGGGCAGTCGGTATTAGCTTTTTTACTATTTTATTAATGGGCTTGGTCGCCACTTTAAAGGCAAGTGGATTAGTCAATCAATTGGTCAATTTTGCAGAAAAGCATAGTCAAACACAAAAACATGCCGAAGGTTGGATTGCAGGCACCGTTGGCGCAGCGGTTTTATTGACAACGCATAGTGTCGTCGCTATTTTAATGGTTGCTGAATTTGCTAATAAAACGGGAGCAACTAAAAATATTTCACCACAAAGACGCGCCAATATTTTAAGCTTAGTCGTCTGTATTTTCCCGTTCTTGCTCCCCTATTTTATACCCGTTATTTTAATGGCAAATACGACTTCTTCGGGTGCAGAATTTGGCATACCAGCAGTTGCCCCTTTAGAAGCAGGTTTGTATAATTTTGTAGCTTGGGGTTTATTATTGATGACAATATTGACTTTATTATTTGGATATGGAAAAACTAGACAGGAGACTAAAAATTTATCAAATGAATAAATGGTTGTGCTTCTTTTTATTATCTATTGTGTTGATAAGTTGCCATTCAATACAAAGAGTCCGCACTGATTTTAATACTATTCCTTTTTATGTTTGGACAAGAGGGTTTCACAATCCTTCCACTGAAGAACTACAAGCAAAATTTTTTGATTTAAAAAATAAAGGGATAGATGGAATTATTTATTCCGCAGGAAAAGACCCTATTCGATATGAACTAGCAGGAAACATTGCTAAAAAATTTGGACTCAAATTCTATGCGCTACTTCCTGCACTTATTCAATATAAGGAGGCTGGATTAAAAAAAGAATCTTATGTTGTAAATGGACTAGGAGATTCTGCTTACGATAAACCCGCTTATCCACGAAACCATTTTATTTGCCCAAATCGCCCTGAAGTTTATAATTATTTAGTAGAAATCTATGGTAAACTTTTAGATATTCCAACAGTAGATGGCATACAACTAGATGTCATTCGCTTTCCAGATGTAATTTTAGCACCTGCTTTATGGAAAAAGTATAACGTAGTAATGGATAAGGAATACCCTCAATATGACTATTGTTATTGTGATAAATGCGTGACAGATTTTAAAACAATATCAGGTATTAATATTAGAGAAATAGACAATCCTTCGGGGGTAGAAGCATGGAAACAATTTCGCTACGATTTAATCACTAATTTGGTCAATCGCTTAGCAGAAATGGCGTACGCTAAAAATAAAAAGATTAATGCGGCTGTTTTTCCAGGACCACATTCTATAGCTAAAAAAATTGTACGTCAAGAGTGGCATAAATGGAAAATTGATGCTTTTTTCCCTATGAATTATAATGACTTTTACCTAGAAGATACCAATTGGATTGGTGATATGTGCCGAGAATCCGTACGGGCTACTAACAAAAAAAAACCTATTTACAGTGGTTTATTTATATGTCCTAATCCAGAAAATAAAGCCAATGAATTAGACCCAGAGAATTTTGGTTTACTACCAGAAGAATTAGCAGCAGGTATAAATGCCTCCATCAAAAACGGGGCAAAAGGTATTTGTTTATTTACTGCAGGTAGAATGACTCCAGCTCATTGGGCAGTTTTAACTAAATTATTAAAGAAAGAAAATAATGACTAAAAAAGAACTAAGAGTAGACCAGTTTGAGCTATACGATTTAGCCATTAAAGTAGAATCTATAGAAGGGCATTGTACTTGCGAAATGGCTGTCGGTGATTGCTTTTATCTAAAAGGAGGGAAAATAGCTATGCCTGATGGGCAAAATTTTTGTTTATATGCCATGCAATCCACCATTCCTTTATTACCAGCGAAACAACGGATTTGTCATCCTGCTGATTGGATGGAAACGGATTCTAGAGTAATTTGCCCTGACCCTGCCTGTAAACTTATCATGCGCATCGACCGATTAGACAAGCGAGTATTGAACCATGATGATGTAAGTCCTAATACTTGGGAGAATATTAAAAAGGAAAATTAAGTCTTGTGTTTTTCGGGCGAAAGAGACATACCATATCCAACAATAATCAATGCAGCTGTTGAAAATTGCAATAACGTTCGATGTACAGTAGTTTGGATTAAGAGAAATTCATAAGCGTGCGTGTAAGTAAATAGATAATAGATAGTGCTACAATAAATTAGAAAAAATAATAAGAGGCTTCTACCCATCAAATCAGATAGCATTCTTTTTAATAATAATAATAAGGCTACAAAAATAGCTAACCAGAAAATACCATGCGAAGAACCTAAAAATACAGAATCCCAAAATAATTGATAGGAAGGAGTTGAGCCTTCAAAAGTCTCACCAACTTGAGTCAGCACTACTTTATAGTCGTTTGGGTCATAATGTTGATAACCTAAACTATCTTCACTTTTAAAAGGAATTAAAAATTGTTTAAAAACAGAGGCTCCATATATTGCTTGGTAAATTAGCCAAGGTATTACTAAGGCATAACCACCTGCAAATTGCCCCATCTTCTTTATTTTTTCTAACGAGGTTACCCCTTTCGAGAAAACATGATAGACAAAACCTGCAGCTAAAATACCTGGCAAAAATAAAGCTAAAGCATCATTTTTTGTCCAAGTAGCGCCTGCCATCAATAAACCACATAATAGCCATTCCTTCCGAATAAAACTTATTACGGCTGCCGCTATATATGCTTCTACGGCTATATCTGCATACCCAGAAGCAGCATGCCAAACTTGTAAAGGCAAGCTGGCTATAATATACATTGCTCCTAAACTCATCCATCGTTTATTGGTTAATTCATAGAAAAAGGAACCAACTAGACCGCATAATATCAAGAAAAATACTAAACCATCACAGCGAGCAACAAACTCGTTCCATTCAAAATTAAAGGTAGCTTGTATTGCTCTGTAGATAGGCATTTGGAATGGGTAATCTACTATTCTTGT
Source organism: Bacteroidota bacterium (assembly GCA_017857395.1). GTDB lineage: Bacteria > Bacteroidota > Bacteroidia > Chitinophagales > Saprospiraceae > JAFMDF01. The sequence continues at coordinate 28,272 of JAFMDF010000038.1, forward strand.
CAAAGGTCTAGCCAAAAAATCGACATGCTCAGGGTTAGTTGAAAAATTCTGCCCGCTATAAAGTGCTTTTCCAAAGGTTGCCCAATACTTTAAGGTATCAGAATGATAGGCTGGCATTCTTAATAATTGCCAGATAATTACCCCAATTTTTTCGGCTATTAATAAAAATAAGCCCCATTCGTACCACTTAATGGATTTTATATATTTAAATATATTCAGCAAAAAGGAAGAGAAATTATTACTAAAAAAATGAATGAGTGTTTTAATGTTGAGGAGAATTGTAAGGAATATTAAAATAAGCGTAGCTACTTTAAAAGGTATTCCTAGGTGAATCAGCAAAAAACATAAACTAGTCTCCAGAAATATACCAACTAAAGTAATCGAAAAAATATTTCGTGGTAAGAATTTTCCTTTAAAAACGGCATTCAGTATCCCATATCCTAAAAGAAAATTAATCAATACATGAAGTACTAAGGCAAATAGGTACATATCTTAAAGTTGTTGGAGTAGATTAAAACCATTCTTTGAAAGGACATTCTTTTGATTTTCACCCGGTGGCAATCTAGAAATAATATATGTTCCCTTAGGATAGTTCTCTAAATCATCTCTTAAGAAAGGGATATCCGCTAAATTATATTTAAAAAATAAATAGAGATATTCATCAACTAATAATGGCTGAAAAGTCCATGCGCCACCTTTGATGATAGGTCTAATTTCTTCCAAAAATCGTTGTACTTCTACGAAGGGTTTAACATAAGGATGTTTGTCCTCTACTTGCTGAATAATTCTAAAATGTTGAACCATCATTCGAGTATCTAAAAGAATGGTCGCTACTAAGCAACTAACAAAAACAGCAATGGGTAGCGTTTTTTTTCCCACATAGTAGATGCATAAGGTAAGAAAGATGGCAAAAATAAATATCAATTGACTAAGTGGATAAGCTAGGAATGTTTTTAATTTGGTAAGATTAACAACTCTACTAGAGAAGAGTTCCCTGTCAAGTAAGATGTCTATTTCATCTTTTAATGTTGGCGTTACTAAGGCGCTACGTCGAATGGTTCGTTTGTCAAGATTGGTCACTAAATATTTAATTTGTCCTTCCCATTGGTCTAAAAACCTTAAATCATAATAATGAACTCCTTGTCTACCATTGAAATCAACAGTATAAGCAAGGCTTTCATTCTCTTTTACAATCCCTAATACCATAAAGGGATAATCAATGTCCGATTGAATATCCAATTTTAGTACTTTATTTTCCGCCATAAAATCAGCAAACATTACATTTTCTACTTTTTGACAAAAAACAGATATGCTCCATAATAGTAATAACGGGGTTATTAAGTTATTGAATTTCATTTTTAGTTTGAGGTTTAACAGTTGTTTCACTTAGCAAGCAACTAGTTACTTGGTTATTTTGTATTTATAGCATACTAGAAATTTTAAAACGGACACCCTATAACAAAGAAGTTATAAAAGATTTCGGGCTGTATTTTGTGTAAATTAGAATGGTAATCAAATTAACAACTAAATCACTAGCTTGTGATAAAGTTGTAGGTATGACTCAACAAACCTTATGAGGAGAGTTTAGCTTCATTAAGGATAGAAATTATAAATTCTTCCTGTTTATGTAGGTAGATTTTACTATCAGTAAATTTCTAAAGATTCAAAATTAGGAAAAATTTCACTAACAATTAAGATTTATTAGGAAAAAAATTGCCAAATAATAAGGGTTAATTATGCGAATTGACTGATTCAGGAAACGAATTTTAAATCATGATAATATGAGTTCGAATGCTTGGAAAGATATTGATAAAAAAGTAATTAGGAACTAATGATGGTTTCAAAAATACCACAATAATATATCAAATATGACAATAAATTAAATCACTTTTCCCTATCTTTGGCATTATACCCACAATAATTTCAAGTCCACAAAAACTACTTACACCTGTAATTGGAATCCAGCTATGAAAAGCCCAATAAATTCTAGCTACTTAATATTTTTAATTTGCAGTTTATTTGCTTGTCAATCGGAAGTAGACAATCAAAAAACGACGTCCACTATAAGCATTAAACAGCAGCAAATACCCGATAAAATAGACTTTAATTTCCATGTCAAACCAATTCTCTCTGACCGCTGTTTCAAATGTCATGGACCAGATAAGAATGCGGTAGAAGGAGATTTAAGTTTGGCGACCAAAGAAGATGCGTTTATCGCACTTGGAAAGGACAAGAATCGCTATGCTATTATACCGCATCAAGCAGATAGTAGCGCTTTAGTACATCGAATTTTCACAGAGAATGCGGATGATATAATGCCACCGCCTGAATCTAATTTAAAATTAGAAAAACACGAAAAAGAGATACTTAAAAAATGGATTGAACAAGGCGCAGAATGGAAAGAACATTGGTCTTTGATTCCACCAGAAAAAACGGCAATTCCAGCAATACAAAATGAATCATGGGCAAAAAATGAGCTTGATTATTTTGTGTTAGCAAAATTAGAAGCTAATCAATTACGGCCTAATCAAATGGTTAAGCCAACAAAATTATTAAGACGGCTAAGTTTTGATTTAACAGGTTTGCCACCAACGATTGAAGAGCTAAATATTTTTTTAGCAGACGATTCACCCAATGCTTATGAAAAACAAGTTGATAGATTATTAGCATCCCCTGCTTATGCCGAACATCGAGCAGTCCAATGGTTGGATATTGCTCGGTACGCTGACTCTCACGGATACCAAGATGATTTGGAAAGAATAGCTTGGCCGTGGCGAGATTGGGTCATTCATGCCTACCAAAAAAATATGCCTTACAATCAATTTGTTACTTGGCAATTAGCGGGTGATTTATTACCAAATCCAACTTTAGAACAAATTGTAGCGACCGCTTTCAATCGAAATCATAAAATCACGCAAGAAGGAGGCGTTATTCCAGAAGAATACCGCACAGAATATGTTGCCGATAGAGCACAAACTTTTAGTACTGCCTTTTTAGGCTTGACCATGGAATGTGCTCGTTGCCATGACCATAAATATGACCCACTTTCTCAAAAAAATTATTTCCAACTCTTTAGTTTCTTTAATAATGTGCCCGAGAACGGACAGATTCAACCTTATGGAGCGATTCCAAAACCATTTATCAAACTGACAAAAAAAGAAATTGATGGCGTATTAAGTTTTGTTAATAATTTGGATACAATGGCGGAAATACCCTTGATGGTCATGGAAGAAATGGCTAAACCTCGGCAAGCACATATCCTGAATCGAGGCGCTTATGACCAACCAACAGAAGCGGTTTTCCCTAATACACCAGAAGCGGTTTTAGCTTTTGATAAAAAATATCCTACTAATAGAAAAGGCTTAGCAGATTGGTTGTTCGCCAAAGAAAATCCTTTGACTGCTAGGGTCGCTGTCAACCGTTTATGGCAACAGCTTTTTGGCGTAGGTATTGTCAGTAGTTCTGATGATTTTGGCAATCAAGGAGCTTTACCCACACACCCTGAATTATTAGATTTTTTAGCGGTTAAATTTCGAGAGGAAGGGTGGAATGAAAAAGCGATGCTAAAATATATAGTATTATCCGCTACCTATCAACAATCTGCTAAAACAACGCCTGAATTATTAGAGATAGACCCAGAAAATCAATTGTTAGCCAGAGCTTCCAGACTGCGCCTTTCGGCAGAAATGATTCGAGACCATGCTTTAACTATTAGTGGGTTATTGTCCAAAGAGGTTGGTGGACCAAGTGTGAAGCCTTATCAACCAGATGGTTTATGGGCGGAAACTATCGGCGGTGGTGGTGGGAGTCTCGCAAAATATAACCAAGACGAAGGCTATAAATTATACCGTCGTAGTATTTATACCTTTTGGAAAAGAACTGTTCCGCCTCCAAGTATGATGACTTTCGATGCGACAACAAGAGATTTATGTACGGTGAAACGGCAAAGAACGAGTACACCTTTACAAGCGTTGGTCTTAATGAATGACCCGCAAATTATAGAAGCTAGTAGAATTTTAGCCCAAAATGCAGTAACTAAAGGAACTACTTCAGCAGAACGAATCACTACCATTTTTCAATGGGCTACCTCTAGAAAACCGACTACCGATGAAATGGAAACATTGACGGATTATTTAGCGGAAGAAATTCAATATTTCCAAGCAGCACCAGAAAAAGCGGATGAATATTTAGCTATTGGTGCTTATCAAATAGAATATACCATAGAAAAACCAGAGATGGCGGCTTATGCGATGGTCGCAAGTGCTATTTTTAATTTAGATGAATCTATTTCAAGAGGCTAAAATAACCGTACCTTAGACCTCTGGTTTGAGTAGCTAATTATCGTCAATTTTTACTCAGACTAGAGGTCTAAGTTACCGACAACATTTAAAATCATGGAAAAAATAATAAAAGACCGTTCCTATTTATTAAATCGACGAAATTTCTTAGCAAAGAGTAGTGTCGGTATAGGCACAGCAGCCTTAAGTTCGTTATTGGGCATGAATATGTTTAACTCCTCCAAAAACGGAATTTTAACACCAACAAATGGTGGAGGGACGAAAGGCATTATCGAAAACCTGCACTTTGCACCAAAAGCCAAAAGAGTCATTTATTTATTCCAAAGTGGAGGCCCTTCTCAATTAGATTTATTTGATTATAAACCTTTATTAAATGAACGCAGAGGGGAAGATTTGCCAGAATCTATCCGAAAAGGACAACGATTGACGGGAATGACTTCGGGGCAAGCTAATTTTCCATTAGCGGGTTCTGTTTTTCCTTTTCAGCAATATGGGCAAAGTGGTGCATGGATAAGTGATTTATTGCCTTATACTTCCAAAATAGCGGATGAAATGTGCATCATTAAATCTATGCACACCGAAGCGATTAATCACGACCCTGCCATTACTTTTTTTCAAACTGGGTCGCAACAACCAGGTCGGCCAAGCATGGGTGCATGGATGAGTTACGGTTTGGGTAGCTCCAACGATAATTTACCTTCTTTTACCGTTTTATTATCCAGAGGAACAGGTAGACCCGCAGGACAACCTTTATATTCTCGACTTTGGGGCAATGGCTTTTTACATTCATTGCACCAAGGCGTACAATTTCGTTCGGGAAAAGACCCCGTTCTATATTTAAAAGACCCTGCTGGCATCGACCGAGCTAGCCGTCGTAGAATGTTAGATAAATTAGCTTCCTTAAACCACAAGCAATTAGAAGAATTTGGCGACCCTGAAATTAGTAGTCGAATTGCCCAATACGAAATGGCTTATCGGATGCAGACTTCTGTTCCTGAAGTAATGAATGTAGACAATGAACCTGACCATATTTATAAAATGTATGGGCCAGATTCCACTCAACCAGGTACTTATGCGGCTAACTGTTTACTAGCGAGAAGACTTGCGGAAAACGGTGTCAATTTTATTCAATTATACCACATGGGTTGGGATAGTCACGATAATTTACCGACTCAAATTAAAGGGCAAGCGATGGATACCGATCAAGCATCCGCAGCCTTAGTCATGGACTTAAAGCAGCGAGGTATGCTCGACGATACTTTAGTGATTTGGGGTGGAGAATTTGGTCGAACCAATTATTCTCAAGGAGCTTTGACAGCTAATAATTACGGTCGAGACCATCATCCAAGAAGTTTCAGTATTTGGATGGCAGGAGGTGGAGTTAAACCAGGTATCGTGTATGGCGAAACGGATGAATTTGGGTATAATATTGTCGAAAACCCAGTTCATGTTCATGATTTTCAAGCCACAACCCTTCGGTTATTAGGAGTTGACCATGAAAAATTGATTTATAAATATCAGGGACGACGATATCGATTAACCGATGTTCATGGGAAAGTGGTGAATGATATTATTGCTTAATCGATGTTGCCATGTTGCGGTATTGCGGTGTTAAGGAGACAACACGGCAACATGGCAACATGGTAACATCGTAACTTCCCCCAAAGACTTCATTAAAACCAAGTCGTCAGTAGTAACCTATTCTTCATCCAGCATCAAATCTAATGGATATACTTAATTTCATAGGCAGGTTTCACCCCGTCATTTTACATTTGCCCATCGGCTTTCTGCTCATCGCTTTCATGATGGAATTGCACGATAAATGGAAGCAGCAACAGCAATTCCAGGCAGCCATTAGTTTTACTCTTTTTTGGGGAATGATTGGCGCAATAATAGCAGCAGGAACAGGTTATGCTTTGTCTTTAAATGGAGGATATGAAGCTGACTTATTAAGCAATCACCAATGGTTAGGTTTTGGGGTTGCTGGACTTTCGACGCTACTCTATTTGGGTAATAGAAACAGCAAACAGACTTTCTATTTCCCATTATTTGTCATAACGATTTTAGCCTTAACTATTGCAGGGCATCTTGGTGGATCACTAACCCATGGCAGTGATTTTTTATCGCCCTCTGCTACTTCAAAAAATGCTAAAAAAGCCATCGTAGATATTGATAATGCAGTTATTTATGATGATTTAATTCACCCCATTTTAAAAGAAAAATGTATACGCTGCCATAGTGCTTCTAAGACCAAAGGAGATTTACTAATGGCAACAATAGAAGGTATCCAAAAAGGCGGAAAAACAGGTGCTTTATTTGTCAAAGGAGACACGGGAAATAGTTTAATGCTCCAAAGAATTCATTTACCTTTGGCGGAAAAAGAACACATGCCTCCAAAGGGGAAACAGCAATTATTGACCGATGAAATTGCCTTGTTGACTTGGTGGATAAAAGAAGGTGCAGACTTCAAAGCGAAGGTAAAAGACTTACCAAAAGCCGAAAAAATAGAGGCTATCCTGCAAAAATTTATTGTGCCAACCGAAGGATTAGCAACACTCCAAGTTTCGCCTGTCAACGAAACTGTTTTAGAAAAAATTAGAGCTGATGGCATTCCAATTTATCGGGTAGCCGAAAACAGCCCTTTTGTCGAAGTTGATTTATCTCGAAAAAAAAATATTGACAAAAACAGGTTAAAAGCATTAAATCCAGTAGCCAAACAATTGATTAGTTTAAATCTAGGGGCAACAGATATTCAAGATAAAGATTTATCCATTTTATCCAATTTTCCACATTTACAAAAAATATTTTTACAACAAACTGCCATTACGGATAAAGGTATATTGGCGCTTAAAGATTTAGCGTATTTGGAGTATTTAAATTTATACAAAACTAAAGTTACCGATAAAGGTCTACCCATTCTCAACCAGTTAAAACGCTTAAAAAAATTATACCTCTGGCAAACCGCTACGACCAAAGAAGGCGTTGTCCAATTTGTGAATAGTAAACCCAAAACCATCGTGAATACGGGAGTAGATAATGCTATTTTTGGAGATGCTCGATTAAAATCACCTGCTATTTTTGCGGAAAAAGATTTATTTAAAGATTCTTTAGTCGTCGAACTAAAAATGAATTTTAATGCCGTAAATATTTATTATACCTTGGATGGTAGTGAACCAGATTCGACTTCCTTTTTATATACCCAACCAATTATACTAGATAAAACGACTACCTTAAAAGCAATAGCTCAAAAAGAAGGCTGGAAATCTAGTGAAGTAATTTCTAAACAATTTGCAAGTGTAAAATACACCCCAACTAAAGTCACACTTAAAAAACAACCACATGAAAGATACCAAGCGAATGGCAGTAAATCTTTAATAGACTTGCAAAAAGGAAGTTCCACTTTTACGGATGGTTTATGGTTGGGCTATGAAAAAGAACATTTGATAGCAACGTTAGATTTAGGAAAAACCGTAACCGTTTCTTCCGTGACTGTAGGTGCTTTAGAAGCACCAGGGTCTTATATTTTTTATCCAAAAGGTATGAAAATTTCAATTTCTGATAATGGTAAAAATTATCGAGAAGTCCTTGCCAAAAAGTATCCAACTGCTACTGAAAATAAACCCACGGAAGTTGCCAATTTTACAGAATCCTTTCCTGCCCAAGCGACACGATTTATCCGAGTATCCGTTGAAAGTAATTTAGTAAACCCTGCTTGGCATCCTGCGCCAGGTGCGCCTTGTTGGTTATTTATTGATGAAATTTCAGTAGAGTAATATCCTATAAATGATAAATCGTGTAAGTGCTCAATACACGCTCGTCAGGACGAGCAGATACCCATTTCTAGTCTGGAGGGCTAGAAAAATCGGCACTCGATGTTTCTAGCCCTCCAGACTAGAAACTACTATCCGCAGGTCTCCTGACCTGCATTGAGAACTTACTAAATCATTAACTAAAAATCAATAAAATCCGTTGGGGAAATTAATCCGTTGGGAAAAATATGCTGAAGGTATTTTTAATGCTATTTTCACTATCTGAAAACACATTTCTTCCATCCTTCCTTTTGCTTAAGTCGATAAAATCCTTGCTATCCGTCCACTAAAATCATCCTTTTGTCAAATATTTACAAAAACTTAGGAAACTTTAAAACCTTTTGTAGTTTCCATAGTTTTAAATCCCGTAGTTTTGCAAAGAAATTAAAGCTGATAATGGACATAAAAATTCAAATATTAAAAAAGGCGGAAGACCTCTTTTTGCGCTACGGCCTAAAGAGTGTAACAATGGATGATATTGCCAGAAAATTGGGGATGTCCAAAAAGACACTCTATCAGTATGTGGAAAATAAAACAGATTTAGTTTCTAAAATCATGTTGGCGCATATCGAAAAAGAAAAAGCGATGATGGAAGAAGTAAAAGGCAGTTCAGGAGATGCGATTGAAGAGATGTTAAAAATGGGCAGACATGCCATTCAACAATTGCGAAAATTATCTCCAACCTTAGTTTACGATTTGCAAAAGTATTATCAAAACATTTGGTTCTTATTGCAAAAATTACATCGAGGACATGGGCAGCTGATGATTAAAGAAAATATAGAAAGAGGAAAAATACAAGGCATCTATCGGGCAGATGTCAATGCCGAGATTTTAGCCAAAATGTATGTCATGAGTACTTTTTCCTTAGTAGACGAAGAATTATTTCCACTAAAAGAATTTAACAAAGAAAAATTATTTATAGAATTTATCAAATATCATATTCACGGAATTGCTTCTGAAAAAGGATTGGCTTTATATAAAAAACATATCCAAGGGAACGAAGTAAATTCGAAAATAGTTGAATAAAAATAATAATACGAGTTGCGGGTTACGAGTTGCGAGTTAGGACTATAGTAATGTTGTTTAGAATTTTAGGTGATGTTAGAACTTTAAATTTTTCACCTAAAATAAACAGAAGTACCATCCAAACCCGCAACTCGCAACCCGCAACCCGAAACCTTTTATCAATGAACTTGACTGTTAAAAACTTACTCCCCTTGCTTATTTTTTGTGGTGTCTCCCAATTTGGGTACACGCAACAAAGGGTAGAAATGACCCTAGATAAAGCGGTAGAATATGCACTCAATAATAGCGATGATATTAAAATTGCGCAACTGAATATTGAAGATGCAGAGCAACGTATTTTTGAAACTAGAGCAACAGGATTGCCGCAAATTAATGCGGATGCCAGTTTCAATCGTTATTTACAAAGACCCGTTTCCGTCTTGCCTGATGCTTTTGTAGATGCTTCTAGAGATGCAGAGGGGAATCTTCCTGACGGCTTTTCTCGTCAAATTTCTTTTGTCCTCAAAAACCAGTTTCAAGGAAGTATCAATCTAGAAACGATGGTCTTTGATGGTAGTTTTTTCACGGGCTTAAAAGCTGCAAGTCTATATAGAAACTTGGCACAAGATGAATTATCTGCCAAACAACAAAGTATCAAAAATCAAGTCATTACCGCTTACCTACCTATTATCTTATTGACCGAAAATATTAAGATTTTAGATAAGAATATTGACAATGCTGAAAAGCTTAAAAATGAAACGAGTGCCTTGTACCAAGAAGGTTTTGTGGAACAATTAGATGTAGATAGATTAGAATTGACCGTTGCAAATCTTAAAGTAGAAAGAGAGAACATAGATAGACAGATAGCAACGACGATGAATAATTTCAAACAATTAATGAATTTTCCCATTGAAACAGAACTTGTCATTGAAGATAATTTAGGTCGAGTAGTTCCTATTCCTGCGACTAATGATTTAACTGGACCAATTGATTATTATAAACGGAGGGAGTACAAAGTAGCAGAAACAGGAATTCAATTAAACGAGTTGAACGAGCGATATGTTAAAAACCTTTATTTGCCTTCTCTAAGTTTGAACCTATCTTATAATCAATCATTTCAAGGCGATAAATTATTTAATGACCCCAATAGTTTTTGGGCGCCAACAGCAATTGTAGGCTTGTCTTTACGAGCGCCTATTTTTGATGGGTTTGGGAAAAAAGCAAAAATTCAACGAGCTAAATTGACAACTGAAATTGCTAAAGTTAAGCAACAACAATTTGCTCGGTCAATTGATACAGAAATTGCCAACGCTAGAATTGATTACCAAAATGCATTAGATAGAGAACAAAGTCAGAAACAAAATATGGCATTGGCGGAACGAATTTATGCGACGGCACAGGTGAAATATAAAGAAGGGGTCGGGTCTAGTTTAGAAATTTCTCAAGCAGAACAAAGTCTCTTTTCCGCACAACGCAATCACTTACAAGCCTTATTTGATTTGCTGATTGCTAAGCTATCTTTAGATGTGGCATTAGGAAACTAAGCTACAGGATGACAAGATTATTCAGGATTAACAAGATTTTCTAAAATTAACTATTTTCTGTAAATTTTGTAAATATGCTGATGAAAAGAGAGACAAGTTAAGATAGAGTTCTATAATAATTAATACCCACAAGAAATTAAGAGTCCCGATAGGGATTGAATAGGAATAGCCCTGTATGAAAATGCAGGGGATATAGTAAATGATTCAAATATCCCAACTCTGAAAGAGTTGAACATGAAAAACTAAACGATAAACCCAATAATAAATGCAAATTAAGCAGCTCTTTTTATGCTTACTTTTCTGTGGATACTCGATGGACGGACAGTTATTCTCACAAGCATGGGAATTAGAAAAAGACAAAGAAGGCATTCAAGTTTTTACCAGAAAAGTAGAAGGCTATGCGATTAAAGAATACAAAGCCATTATTACTTTAAAAACGACGATTACTAAATTGACCAATTTACTAAAAGACCACGCAAACCTGAAATCATGGTTTGTAAAATGTCCTATTAGTAAACGCTTAAAAAAAGTATCCGACAATGAATATTATGTCTACTTTTTAAATGATGCCCCTTGGCCTGTTTCCGATAGAGATAATATTACAAAAATGACTTTTGAATTATTGGATAATGGGACTCAGTTAGTGCATTTAAAATGTGTACCTAATTATATCCCTGAAAAGTCAGGCATTGTTCGACTACCCAGAATGCAAGCCAAATGGATGTTTGAACCAAAGGCCGATGGAATGGTCAAAGTCACGCAGCAAGTTTTAGCAGATTTAGGCGGTAAAGTACCAGGTTGGTTGGTCAATTTTGCTATTGTGGAAGCGCCTTTTGAAACGCTTTGTAATTTAAGAAAAGAAATAGAGGTCAGAAGTCAGACCGAAAATTGAAATTTTCTGTCAGAAGTCAGATACGTCATCATCTGACGGCTGACAGTTATCGTAGATAACGGTCTGACTTCTGACCTCTCCAACAATAAATCACTCAATAACAGTTATTATAAAAAATGAAATATTTAGTAAGCTTAATCACCCTATTTTTCCTAGTTGTTGCCTGCCAAGAAGAACCACAGGTTGACCCAAATGCCATTCCAACAGATTTAAATGGCAAAAAGGAATTTCTAAAAAATAAAAAAGCCAAATTACGTCAATTGACGCAATTGATTGAAAAAACGGAAGCTGAAATTGATGTATTGATTCCAGATAATCAAAAGGCGAGAACTTTGGTGACTACCGCAAAAGTAGCTATCAAAGATTTTGAACGCTTTGTCGAAATTCAAGCAGCCGTCGAAGCAGATGATATGGTGACGGCGAGTAGTGAAACAGGTGGTCGAATTTTGCAAATGAATTTCAAGGAAGGAGACAATATCCGAAAAGGGCAATTAGTCGCTAAAATTGATTTAGAGCAAATTGACAAACAAGTAGCAGAATTAGAAACTTCTATGACTTTAGCTAAAGATGTTTTTGAACGTCAATCTCGTTTGTGGAAGCAGAATATCGGTTCTGAGTTACAATATTTGGAAGCTAAAAATAATGTAGAACGATTGGAAAAGAGTCTAGAAACGATTGAGTTTCAAAAGACGAAAGCCAATGTCTATGCACCCATTTCTGGAGTTATAGAAATGGTTAATTTAAACCAAGGCGAAATGGCTTCACCAGGAATGCCAATCATCCAGATTTTGAATACCAATAAAGTAAAAGTAGTAGCGGATATTCCAGAAACCTATCTTGGTAAAATTAAAAGAGGCGAAACCGTTACTATTAAGTTTCCTGCTTTAGATAAAGAAATTCAAGCAAAAATCAGCCAAATAGGCCGAACGATTGACCCTGCCAACCGAACTTTTGAAGCAGAAATTAATCTTAATAATAGCAAAGGCATTTACAAACCAAATTTGCTGGCATCTATGTTGATTAATGACTTTCAAGCGAAAAATGTCCCAGTTATTCCTGTTGAAATGGTACAGCAAGAAGTAAGTGGAAAGGATTATGTGTATATCAAAGAAACTGGCGAAAAGGGCGAAATAGCGAAAAAAGTATACGTCGAAACAGGCGAAAATTATAACGGAGAAGTGATTATTAAATCTGGCTTAACTGGTGGGGAAGCATTGATTATGGAAGGGGCGAGAGGGTTAGCTGAAAATCAATTGGTGAAAGTGGAGGGGTAATGAGGTCGAAAGGTGACAAGGTGACGAGGTATCAAGGCCTCCTACACCTTGTAACCTTGTCGCCTTGTCACCTCATAACCTTTAATAAATTATGGAAAAAATAGATAAAAAAAGCCTAAAAACCTTCAGCCTAACTTCTTTGGCGGTCGATAATGCCACCAGTATTTTTATACTGACGGTAATGATATTATTCTTTGGCTATTCCTCTTATCGGAACATGCCGAAAGAGCAATATCCCGAAGCGAATATTCCTGTGGTGTTTATAAGTACACCTTATTTTGGTAATTCGGCGGCGGATATTGAGAATTTGATTACTCGACCGATAGAAAAAGAGTTGGTGTCTTTAAAAGGAATTAAAGATGTGAAATCGAATTCGATGCAGGATTTTTCGGTCATCGTTTGCGAATTTAATTCTGACCAACAAGCGGAAGATTGTGTGCGGCGCGTCAAAGATGCATTGGATAAAGCAAAGAAGGAATTACCGACCGACTTAGACCAAGACCCACAGGCAGAAGAAATCAACTTTGCTGAATTTCCCGTTATGACGGTGAATATTTCAGGTGATTTTGAAATGGATGTTTTACGAAATTACGCCGAAAGTGTCCAAGATGAATTGGAAAGTTTACGGCAAGTAATGCGGGTAGATTTAAAAGGGGCACAGGAAAGAGAAGTAAAAATAGATGTGGATTTACCCAAAATGGAATCGCTCAAAGTGAGTTTTGGAGATATTGAAAATGCGGTAAAATCGGAGAATGTCACGATGTCGGGTGGAGAATTGACTCGTAATAATTTTAAGCGGGCCATTCGGGTAGTTGGTGAATTTGAATCGGTAGAGGAATTGGAAGATATGATTGTCAAAAGTGAGAATCAGCGACCGATTTATCTAAAAGATATTGCCAAAGTAACTTATGCTTTTGAGGATAGAAAAAGTTATGCCAGAGCAGATGGCAAACCTGTTATCTCTTTGGATGTGATTAAACGTTCTGGGCAAAATGTATTATTGACGGCTGATAATATTAATTTGATAGTGGAAAAAATGCAAAAAGAATTTCCACCAGAATTAACGATTGCTACTTTTAATGATGCCTCTGTTTATACTCGAAATGAGTTAGCAAACTTGGAGAATAGCATCATTATGGGGGTTTTATTGGTGGTCTTAGTTTTACTTTTTTTCTTAGGTTTGAGAAATGCTTTATTTGTAGGATTAGCCATTCCAATTTCGATGCTAACGGGCATTCTATGGTTAAATATCACAGGGCAAACCATGAATATTATGGTACTATTTGCCTTGATTCTCGCCTTAGGTTTATTGGTGGATAATGCGATTGTGGTGGTAGAAAATATCTATCGGTATATGCAGGAAGGATATAGTGGCCCAGAAGCAGCAAAATACGGTACGGGTGAAGTTGCCTTACCGATTATTGCTTCTACAGCGACGACTTTGGCGGCTTTTATTCCCTTATTAATATGGCCAGGAGTGATGGGAGAGTTTTTAAAATATTTCCCGATTACGTTAATTATCGTTTTATCTTCTTCGCTTTTTGTTGCTTTGGTCATCAATCCAGTTTTTACTTCTCGTTTGATGAAAGTAGACGAACGAGCGGAAACTAAAGCAGGACGAATTGCCAAACGGAATAATGTGTTAATTGGAACAGCAATTATGTTAGGAATTGCGGTATTTGGACATTTTACAGGTGCGCTATGGTTACGGAATTTATTAGGAATGGTATTGATTATTCAATTATTATACTTTTTTATCCTTCGCCCAGCTGCTTTCTCTTTTCAAAACAGCGGTTTACGAATTTTAGAAAGTGTTTATAATAAATTTATTAGTGGTGCTTTAAGAATACCGGGATTAATTTTTGCAGGCACGATTGGTTTACTCTTTGGGTCGCTTTTCTTACTACAAGTATTTATGCCTAAAATCATTTATTTCCCTTCTGCGAATCCACTTTATGTGAATGCATTTGTGGAATTACCAATGGGAAAAAGTATTGAAGCAACGAATGAGTTGATGCAAAATATTGAAGCAGACGTAGAAGCAACTATTGAACCATATAGACATATTGTAACGGCTGTTTTATCCCAAATTGGCGAGAATACATCCGACCCAAATGCAATGCCTGAACCTGGGGTGACGCCTAATAAAGCAAGGTTAACCATCGCTTTTGTCCCTACCGAAGAAAGAGCTGGTATTTCTACCCTTAAAGTGATGGAAGAAGTTCGAGAGGCGATTCAAGGAAAATATGCAGGGGCACAAGTAACGGTCGTGCAAAACCAAGATGGACCATCAACAGGTTATCCAATTAACTTAGAACTTAGAGGAGAAGATATTGATGAATTAGCCGTTTTGTCCGAAAAGGTAATGGCGTACATCAACGAGCAAAGTATTCCAGGGATTGAAGAATTAAAGCCTGATGTTCGATTGGGGAAACCAGAATTGACGGTGAAAATTGATAGAGATGCGGCTAGGCGATATGGGGTGTCTACTTTCGCTATTGCGGATGCGATTAGAACGTCCGTTTATGGGAAAGAAGTTTCTAAATTTAAAGAGGGAGAAGACGAATATCCTATCTTCATTCGCTTAGATGAAAAGTACCGAAATAATATTAATGACCTATTAAATCAACGGATTACTTTCCGAAGTCCTGCAAGTGGAAAGATTAGCCAAGTGCCAATTTCTGCGGTAGCGAATGTTAAATTTAATTCGACTTATAGTTCTATCAAGCGGAAAGATGAAAAGCGAATGATTACCGTTTTTTCCAATGTGTTAGATGGTTATTATGCCAATGAAATTATTGCGCAATTGGATGTATTGATGCAAGATTACAATCTGCCAAACGATGTGACGTATGCGTTTACTGGCGAACAAGAACAACAATCAGAAGACAGTTCTTTCTTAGGGACGTCTTTTCTAATTGCCATTTTTGCCATTTTTATCATCATTGTGGCACAGTTTAATTCTATCTATTCGCCGTTTATCATCATTCTATCCATTCTGTTTAGTACCATTGGTGTATTTTTAGGTTATGCCTTTTCAGGCAAAGACATGGTGATTATTTTCACAGGAATTGGGGTGATTTCCTTAGCGGGAATTGTGGTCAATAATGCGATTGTATTGATTGATTATATTAATTTGGTAGTTCAAAGAAAACGAGAATCCTTAGGCCTAGCCGATATGTTGGATATGACCAAAGAGGATGTCAAAGCCTGTATTATTGAAGGTGGTTCGACCCGACTTCGACCGGTATTATTAACGGCTATCACGACGATTCTAAGTTTGATTCCATTAGCAGTCGGTATGAATTTTAATTTCACCACTTTGATTACGGACTTAGACCCTAACTTATATTTTGGTAGTGATTCCAATGCGCTTTGGGGGCCATTGGCTTGGACGGTGATTTATGGTTTGGTCTTTTCTACCTTTTTGACCTTGATTGTTATTCCTGCTATGTATTGGTTGGCTTATCGGTTGAAGATGGGGGTTGATTGGATTTTTGGAGGGCGGAAGAAGGGGGTGGTTGCTGCTGATTTGGATGTGGAAGTAGCTTGATATAACTAAAAATTTATTTGTAGAATAGATGGCGGATTAAAGGCTTTGGGGCTTTTAATCCGCTTTTGTTTTATTCAAAAAGAATGTCCATTGTTAAATTGCTTCTAATCATACCAGAATATTTATTGCGTTTAACACCATAAGTAGTTAAGAAAGTTAAAAATAAAGCCTTTTTTGTATGGGTACTTCGTCTAAAATCAGCTATTTTATTTCTTAAATTCATATCGTACTTCTTATCAATAGCATATTCATTAATAGAAAACTTTAGCTCAAAAAGATTAATTACTTGGTCTTTTCTATCTAGTACTAAGTCTATTTGTGCATCAGGTGAATGCCAAGTAGAAGTACTTGTCTGTACACCACCAATTCCTAATGCTTTTTTGATTTGCGGAAGATGATGTAAACAGACCATTTCAAAGGCATATCCTGCCCAATTAAAAAAAGTAGGTGTTTCTATATTGTTTAACCAAAAACTTTCATCTTCTTCATCTATGTGCTGAATAAATCTCAAATAGAAAAGCGAATAGGGGTCAATTAACTGGTAGAGTCCTTCATTTTTCTTTTTACCAAAAGCCTTATACCGTCGAATAAAATTGCTCTCTTCTAACTCTTTTAAAATTCTCGTTAGTCCGCCACCGTCAGATAATTTCGTATTTTCAATTATTTCCTTTCTAGTCAGCCCTTTGCCTTTTTTTGCTAGGGCTTCAATGATTTTTACATGACGTTCATGTTTTTTGAATAAAGAAGCATACAGTCTTTCGTACTCTATCCTAAAAGGGGCATCGGCAAGAAAGCACAAGTCATTAATATTTTGCATGGCACTTTTCTCTGATTTGAGAAAATCCAAATAAAAGGGAATGCCCCCGAAGACCATATAAATTAATAATGTTTGATAGCGATTGTATCCTGTACGTCGAGTTTCTAAAAAAGCTTCTGTTTCGGCAAGGGTAAAAGGAGAAAGTCGAATACGGTCTGTGATTCGATTATAGAGTCCTCCTCTGTTTTTTAATAATTGATTAATCATCCAAGAGGCGGCAGACCCACAAACGATTAAGACAAGATCATCTCTGGCACTTGCCCAATTGTTCCAAAAATGTTCTAATCCTGATAAAAAATTAGAATTATGCGTATCCAACCAAGGTAGTTCATCCAAAAAAATAACTTTTTTCTCCTTAGTGGGCAATTGCGCTAAATAATTTTCCAATTGTCGGAAAGCTTCAAACCAATCTAAGGCTGGATGTGGTGTCCAATTAATCCTTTTTGCGTATGTTTTTAAGGCTGCATGAAATTCAATCAATTGATGTTTCCTGGAAGCATTTGCTAAGCCTGTTAAGTGAAAAACAAATTGATTGTTATAAGCTTTTCTGATTAAGAAAGTTTTGCCTACTCGCCTTCTACCATAAACTGCCACAAATTCTGATTTGTGGGAGTTCAGATATCCATGCAATTGCTTTAACTCCTTTTTTCTTCCAATTAAAGGATTCATATTTTTATTTTGGCTGAAATAAAGTAAAAATAACCCATTTCAGCCAAAATAAAAATTCATTTTGGCTGAAAAGTAATTTTTAATGCACTTATAGCCAGTATTATTTGTCATTTTAACAAAAACACCCCCACTAAACCCAATAAAGCCATAAAAAACAAAGCCGCCGATATCACCAATAAAATATATTTAAAGTTCACCACTTTTTTATGCGTTTGCTGGATAGACTGTGCCGAATCTGACCGATAGCGATAATAGCGAGGAAAAATAACCAAGACCGCTGCCAATAGTGACAATAACCAACTAATCGTAATAAACCCCACCACTATTTTATCTACATTTTGCAATAGTTGAGCATCGCCAATCAGAAAAATAGTTAAGGTAAGTGAAATCGTACCCGTGAGAAACTTAGCTGCTTCTTCTAAGCGTTCGGGCGTTTTTTGCTGCGTTTCCAATTGAAAGTCATGCCATTTTTGGGTAGTTGGACTGGCTTTTTTAGCTTGGATGGGTTGATTTTCTGACATAGTATTTTTTTTTAGGTTTTAATTTATATTGCTTCGTATTTTTGGATTAATGTGGCTAGTTGGTCAAGATTAGGGAGGTTCATTTTTTGAGCAATGGCATAGCTTTTTTTAAGGATGGGTAAGCCTTTTTCTATTTGCCCTGTACGGCAAAGAAATTCGCCTAGATTTCCACCAATGGTATATATCCCCATTGCATTTTTAATTTCATTAGCCAA
>JAFMDF010000270.1 GCA_017857395.1 Bacteroidota bacterium
TTCATCATGCTTGCCTGATTATTCAATTGCGCAGCTGCATCAATAGTGAAACTACCGTAAGTGACTACTTCTTCCCCTGCTTCTAGTCCCTTGACCACTTGGTAATTATCGCCTAGGGCATCTCCCAATTCTACTTCTTTAAATTTGAAAGAGGGAATCTCCATATCAGGGACTTTGGTATAGACAACAGAGCGCTTTCCCGTCCATAAAACCGCAGAACGAGGTACGGTTAATTTATTTTTAGACACCGTTCTACTTTGCAATGTGCCATTAACAAACATCTCAGGTTTAAGCAAACCACTCGCATTACTAACTTCTGTTCTTAAAGCAGTTACTCTGGTGGAGGGATTGATAATAGGGTCAATAAAAGTAATGCGAGTTTTAAAAATTTTATTAGGAATTGCAGCTGCTGTAAATTCAATGCGACTACCTACTTTGATATTAGCCAAATTCTCTTCGTAAGCATCAAAAAGCACCCAAACCTTACTGAGATTCATTAAATCAAAAAGTGGTTCTCCTTGCTTTAAATAATCACCGACCGAAACTCTTCTGTTTGTGACAATGCCTGCTTCTTGCGCATAAATCGAAAAAATTTCTTGAATATCTCCCGTTTCTTCAATGGATTGAATAGTAGCTGCACCTATTTTCCAAAACCGCAATTTATTTCGTGCTGCTTCTAATAATCCAGGACTAACTGATTGGATTTTAATAGCTTCTAATAATTCTCTTTGAGCAGTAACTAAATCAGGAGAATAGATATCTGCCAATTTTTGTCCTTTTCGGACTTGTTCTCCTGTGAAAGTAACATACAATTTTTCAATGCGCCCAGGTACATGTGCTACTTGACTGGATGCTAGTCGTTCATCTGCTTGCACTTTCCCAGATAATCTAATAGGATTATTAGCTTGTTCTGATGCGGTTGTTCCAATAACGGTCGTTTCTATATTGGATAATTTTACAGCAGATTCCGTCATCTGAAGTACCAAAGGGTCATTGGATGAATTAGCTTCCAAAGGAATTAAATCCATTCCACACAATGGACAATCTCCAGGTTCGTTTTGCTTGATTTGAGGGTGCATGGAACAAGTCCATACTTCAGCAGCAGCAGCTAGACTAGCGGTCTGCACCGCATGTGCTTCGTGGTCATGATTGTCCATCGGCATAGCAGGTGCTGTTTTATTACCAAAAATGAAATAACCTGCTAATAAACCTATGCTAAGGGTAATAAGTGTAGTGAGGATACTTTTGATATTCTTTTTCATATTCTTTGATTATTTATTGTCTATAATTTGTTCTTCCTGATGCTTATGATTAGCATGTTCATTCGCTACTTGGTAAGCCCTAAAAATGCCTAATAAAGCAATCAGAAGAATGATAATAAAGGTTATGATTTCTGCTTTTTTGTCTCTAGGGTCAGCCGCTTTTTCACCTTCCTTATTCCCTTTAGATTTTTTAGCTTTAATCGAATTATTGGTATAATAAATTTTATACCGTTTACGGGATGATTTTGGATTTTTCATGCTTAATGAATTAGGCCCAGCCTTTTTCCATCATCAGGCGGATTCTCTCTATTTATTTTCCTATGCCTTCGATGGAAAATAGGTGGGCTTTTTCTTTAATTAGAAAAGAGGAACTTTTCAATCCTAATCTTCGCTTGGTGACTTTGTACAACTGCTTTCAATATTTTCAAATCATAATCAATCAATTCCTTTTCTAATCGTAGTAATTCGTCAAAGTCGTTACCTTTTGCACTATAATTTGATTCCAAAATATTAATTGCAGATTGGGTAATCGTAATTTGCTTTTCGTATAAATTGATTCTTAGTTGAGCGATTTCATAATCCGTATAAGCTTTATCAATCATCGCCATAAAACGACTCACCAAATCTTCCTTTTTATGGTCTAAAGTGGCAATCTTTAGCTGTTCTTCTCTTTCTTTAGCTTCATATTTTTGGCGAAAGAGTGGAATTTTTACGGAGGCTCTTAACTGGACAATGTCTCTACCATTTCTAGAAGGGTCTGCATCCCCTCTTTTATTCACCATGATATAATCTAAACCTACTCCAAAGGAGGGCTTACCATCAAGTTTGTTCAAAGCCAAAGCTTTTTGTGCGACTTCTTGCTGAAGGGCAAACATTCTAATCATTGGATGATTGGCTCTAATATTTGCTATCAAAGAATCTTTTTGAAAAGGCATTTGAGCAAAAGATAGACTATCGTTGACGGTAATCGGAGTTTCTAAATCCCGATTTAATAGTTGATTAATGGTGGTAGTTGGCTTTGCTTTAGCTGCTTCTAGTATTGCTAATTCCTGTTTCAATTCTTCTATTTTGAGCTGAACTCTTAATACATCTGCCCCTGTAGCTTTTCCGCTTTCTATCTTAGCTAGTGCCAATCGGTCCAATGATTCCAGAATACCCAAATTCCGTTGGATGATAGCTTGGCTTTGCTCGATTTCATATAAGCTATACCAAGCTTGTTTGATTTGGTAGGACAAATCCAAAGTACTAGCACCAATGCGTTCGTATAAGGTCTTAGCTTTCGCCAATTCCAATTCCTTTTTGCTATCTAGTATTCCTTTCCAAGGCAACATTTGTGTCGCACCGATTCTGATAATTTGTGGACCTAATCGAGTTTCAACAGGTAAGGGAAAAGCCCCAACACCTACTTCTGGGTCAGGTAATTGACTTACTTGGGGCGCTTTTTCTAAGGCAGTAAAATATTCCTTTTCTAATATTTTTAATTCCAGATTATTGGTGACTGCTTCTTGGATTAAACTTTCTGGCGATTGAGCATTGACGGTCGCCATACCAGCAGCAAAAATTAGTAAGGCTACTGTGGTTATTTTTATGGATTTGGTATTATTACCAAATTGATTGTTAATTCGCAAACCCCACTCTTGCCAAAGTGAATACAAAACAGGCACAGTAAACATCGTTATCATCTGCAAGGTCATACCTCCAAAAGAAGGAATTGCCATCGGCAGCATAATATCAGACCCTCTACCCGTAGAAGTCAAAACTGGCAGCAAGGCTAAAATAGTTGTTGCCGTTGTCATCATTGCAGGACGAACCCTTCTTAGTCCACCTTCCACTACGGCGTCTCGAATACCTGCAATAGAATTGGGTTTGTTTCTTTTAAAACTGTCTTGTAAAAAGGTAGCGACCAATACCCCATCATCTGTGGCAATACCGAATAAGGCAAGAAAACCTACCCAAACAGCGACACTTAGATTAATGCTTCTGATTTGGAATAAATCTCGAATATTTGTTCCAAAGAAATCAAAATTCAAGAACCAATCTGTATCGTATAAACCAATCATAATGAAACCACCAGAAAAGGCAATAAATACCCCTGTAAAAACCATAGCGGAAATGGTAACAGACTTAAATTGGAAATAAAGAATGAGGAAAATGATGGCTAAAGCAATCGGCACCACTAAACTTAATCGTTTGCTCGCTCTAACTTGTTGTTCATAATTTCCTGCAAAGCGATAGTTGATTCCTGCGGGCACTTCTAAACTACCATTGCTGATTTGTTCTTTTAGATAGCTTTGGGCATTGTTCACTACCTCCACTTCTGAATAGCCTTTTTCTCTATCAAATAAAACATAGCCAATCAAAAAGCCATCCTCACTTTTAATCGCTTGCGCCCCCTGTTCATAGCGGATATTCACCAAATCACCTAATGGAATTTGTTGCCCCGTTTCAGTAGGTATATAAATTCGTTTTAAAACTTCTGGATTATTTCGCAATTCTCTAGGGTAGCGAATACGAATAGCATATCGTTCTCGCCCTTCAACGGTACTGGTCATATTCATACCGCCCACCGCTGCTTGGATATGTTGTTGTACTCTTTCAATAGTTAAACCATAACGACTAATCGCATCTCGGTCAATATCCATTAGTAAATAAGGCTTGCCCACAATACGGTCTGCAAAAACAGCCGCATCTTTGACACCGTCCACATCCTTTAGGTATTGTTCTAATTCTAAACCAAAGGCTTCAATAACTGCTAAATCTGTCCCTCGAACTTTTATCCCCATTGGCGCTCTCATTCCTGTTTGCAACATCACCAAACGAGTTTCAATTGGTTGTAATTTGGGCGCAGAAGTAACTCCTGGAACTTTAGTTACTTTTACAATTTCATTCCAAATATCATCAGGACTTTTGATTTCATCTCGCCATTGACGGAAGTAACGTCCATTGTCATCGGGTATTAATTCGCCTGCATCATCTCTAACATATTCTCCGTTTTCGTATCTAAATCGAGTACGATGACCATTTTCATCCGTTTTATATTCCGATTTGTACAAAATCACATTTTCATACATTGACATAGGGGCAGGGTCTAATGGACTATTGACTCTACCCGCTTTACCTACGACCGTTTCTACTTCTGGAATAGCCGTAACTGCCATATCTAAAATGCGCAGGTTCTTAATGTTTTCTTGCATACCAGTATGCGGCATCGAAGTCGGCATCAATAAAAAAGACCCTTCATCTAAAGAAGGCATAAACTCTTCTCCCGTTTGTTGGAAAACGAGAAAGCCTTGAAAAACGATAAAACCCACTACTAACAAAAAGAGGATTTTAAAACGCAGCAGAAATCGAAGAATACTTTCGTAGAAATAGATAATGATGTAAAAGAATCCAATCAATCCACCTGCTAAGACCACTATAAAAAAGAAGTTAGTTAAATTACTTTTATTTACTCCCAATGGCATCCAAACAGTTGCTAGTAACCAAGCGACTAGTAAAGCATAAATAATATTGGTTATCCAAGAAAGAATCGTTGCATTTCTTTCTGAACTATATTGTTGCACCAATAAATTTAGTAGACCAGACAATCCTATCACCGTTAGAATACTGCCCAAGAAAGGGTCGTATAAAAAGGCAATAACTAAACCTGCAATCAATGCTAACCCATTTCCAATAGTAGCCACTAATTTTTTTCCAGATTTGATAGAAAAGAGACTATGTGCCAATGGTGGAATTATAGTGATAGCGACAATAATAGCCGCTACTAAAGCAAAAGTTTTGGTATAAGCTAAAGGCCTAAATAATTTACCCTCGGCAGCTTCCATTGTAAAAACAGGGATAAAACTGATAACGGTCGTTGCCACAGCAGTAATAACTGCACCTGCTACTTCTACGGTTGCCTCATAAATACTTTCTAATAAGTCTTCATCGGGAGGGGCCTCTTTTATTCGATTCACCATACTTTCGGTCAGTACAATACCCATATCTACCATTGTACCAATCGCAATCGCAATACCAGAAAGGGCAACGATATTAGCATCCACCCCAAAGTATTTCATGGCGATAAAGCACATTAGTACCGCAACAGGCAAAGTTCCTGCTACTAAGAGCGAAGACTTTAAATTTAATAACATTAGAATGACTACAATAATGGTAATCAAGATTTCTAAGGTTAAAGCCTCTTCTAGCGTTCCAATGGTTTCATTAATTAACTGCGTTCTATCATAAAAAGGCACAATTGTTACCTGAGAAACCGTACCATCCGCTAAGGTTTTAGTAGCTAAACCAGGGGCTAATTCTTCAATTTTGCCCTTGACATTTTGAATAACTTCTAAAGGATTTGCGCCATAACGGGCGACCACTACTCCACCGACAGCCTCTGCTCCTGATTTATCTAAGATACCTCTTCGAGTTGCTGGCGCAATGGACACTCTAGCAATGTCTCTAATGCGAATAGGTACATTGTTTTTTACTTTGACTACACTCTTTTCTATGTCCTCAATGTTCTTAACATAGCCTAAACCTCGAACGAAATATTCTGCTAAATTGATTTCAATGGTTTGTGCGCCCACATCAATATTACTACCCTTAATGGCTTTCATTACTTGCTCCAAAGTAATGTTATTTACTTTCATTGCTTCGGGGTCAACGTCCACTTGATATTCTTTGACATAACCACCGATAGAGGCAACTTCGGCAACACCTTCCGCAGAAGATAACCCATAACGCACATAAAAATCTTGAATAGTACGGAGTTCATGTAAGTTCCAACCACCTGTTGGATTGCCTTCAGGGTCTCGACCTTCTAGGGTGTACCAATATATTTGACCAAGCGCCGTAGCATCAGGACCCAATGCAGGCTGTACCCCATCGGGCAAGGTATTGGCAGGAAGGGAATTTAATTTTTCTAAAATTCGACTTCGACTCCAATAAAATTCTACATCATCATTAAAAATGAGATAGACACTAGAAAAGCCAAACATAGAATTACTCCGAACACTTTTTACGCCAGGAATGCCTAATAAGGCAGACGTTAATGGATAGGTAATCTGGTCTTCTACATCTTGAGGAGAACGTCCCATCCATTTAGTGAAAACAATTTGCTGGTTTTCCCCAATATCTGGGATAGCATCCACGGCAACGGGATTTCGAGGTAGCCCTTGAATACCAAAATCAAAAGGTGCAGACATCAAGCCCCAACCAACAAATAGTAGCAGTAATAAATAAGCAACGAGCTTATTTTCGAGGAAAAATCGAATGAAATTATTTAACATAAAGCATTATAAATTCCTTTTATTAAATACTTGTCCTGCAAGTACCCTAATGCACTTATCAGAAAGTTTTAAAAACAAAGAAAAATAGTCAGATTACAGTAACGCACATAGAAGTACCTACCGAATCAAATCAGTTTTTTCTTTTATAAAAGAAAATTATATGCTATAGAAGGAAAGATTGGACGAGGACAGGGATGTCCCTTGGTATTAATGGTGGTTTATATAGCGCAAAATTAGAAGAGGTAGTTTTGGAAGGTCTGTTTTGAAGAAAGACGGCCACAAAGGCAACTACAAAATCTTGTAACTGCTGACTAACCATAAAATCATTCGTTTGGATTTCAGAAGTTAGGTCAGCTTGTAAATTTAAAGTTCTATTATGACAACAATCTTTTTTTTGAATAGAATAACCATCTCTGGGCGTAGTCATCTTTTTGTGCATCTGGCAACCTTTGGTAGCTGCAGTTGCCGCCATTTCGGTACAATCTTTTGCTTTTCCAAGCAGGTTGAAAGATTGTAAATGATTACCACAGAAATGCATATCAATAGAAAATCCTACTGATGTGAAGAACATCAGAAATGCCATGGTAAGGCTGATTATTCGATATGTATTACTAATTAGATTCAAAAAAATTATTTTTTATTTATACAAAGGTAACGTTCTTTCTGTTAAGTTGTTTTATACAATTCTGTGCGAATCTTATGAAATTTTGACTTATTTGAAATTAAACTGATAAAAGATAGAAAAGTCTTTTTCTACTTCTTTTAGTTTTCCTTTAGCGAGATTTTCAATGATTTCAAGTAGAGCTTTAGCGTCATTGATACCCTGTCAGCTTGCTGCGAGGTGGTTCATTTGTTTAATGAGCTTTTCAAAACAAAGCATTGAAAGTTATTTCAGTCAAAATGCCTTTTCTTTCTTATCTAAATCCATCTTAAAAGCATAGCATCCTTGTTATGGATTTTTCCCAAGTCATTAAAAATGATAGTATATTTTGGACACATAACTAATTCTGAATAGCATAGACATGTTTATTTTCGCTATTTCGTTTTGGTATATCAATCAGACTAATTAATAAAGCTATTTTTATTTACCCATTATATTAGGTGTAGTATTATCATTTTTAATTATCGTTCCTCCCCTACTCTATGTTGTATCAAGTTATAATTATCTCTATAAAAAGTGGTGCTGCGGAGAGCAGCACCTTAACCCAAAAAACCAAATGAAAACAAAAATTTGTATATTTTAATATAAATCTCTTTTTTGTTTAAAATTCAATGTACTATAGCTAACAGGTCGAATATTATATCTTACAAGCATATCAAAAATACAATTTTTTTGGCATATAATCTAGTTGCTACCTTCACAAAAAAAACATAGAAAGGCAAGTATTATCTCCTTACTAACATATAGCCCCTATCAATAAAAATAAATTCTTTCATAAAGATTATTAGGAATTTTTAAATCTTTGTCAAAATTATATCGAATTCTAAAGAAAGGTGTCCTTCAATTTTTAGTGGGCCTAACTAGATTAGAAAAAGGCTTTTCTAATCTCTCAATAGATTGCTATTGTAGTTCATATATCACAAAAGACCAATGATTGAAAACAGCAGTATGTCAATATTTCCTTTCAAGGAATAAAAGGTAAATTGGTAATGAATCGTTTACATCGCATACTTTGTCTGCATCCCTTTTTTTTGACTAAAATTACGTATTTAGTATTGAGGTATTTTTTTACTCAGATATATTTTTCTTAAAAAGAAAATCAAATTAAATTAATAATTTATTCCATTAAAGATGCTTTTTTAGCATACTAATTTTGGAGCTAAAATTAGTTTGAATATCAGAAAACTTAGAGGGGTTATTTTTGATAATAGTTTGAATTACCCAACTACGCAATTCAGGTGACTGCCGAAAATCTTCCACTTCCATAGACCTACCTAGGTTATGCTCTTGTTCAGATATAATTTTTTTCACTTTTACTTCCTCACGTAAAATCTGAACAGCCTCATCCGTAATAGTGGGGTTATCTGTTGTGATTTTTTTAATTCTTTCTAAGAGTTTTTCGGAATACTCCTCTTCTACCCTATTCAACTCCTGTCTTGTCTCCTCCTTACGTTTCTTTACCTCTTCCTTAACATCTGTATAACCATCCTTCAAGGCAGATAAGAAAAACCCTGCTACACTTTTTTTAATTTCTTGATTGTATTTCGCTCTATTGGTTACGTTGATTGCTTGTTGAATAGCGGTTTCATCATATTGACCTGTTGAAAGCATTTTAGCAAATTTTACAGGCGTAACTCCATATTTTTTAATAATAATATCCTCAAATTGACTGTAAAGTTTATCAGCCGTATCTTCTTCCTCAATTTCAAGTATTTCTATAGAAGGAATCTTTGTTTCATTCAATGGCAAATTGTCATCCTTAAATATAGGCTGGCTGATAGATACAGTACCTCTTAAAATATCAACTTCTTCTTGTGTTTTTGCTCTAATAAAAAAACGAATGGCATATACATTCCTCCCTTTTTTTATTTTTTCAACCTTTTCAGGAGGAATATATAAATCAGTATGCTTATTAATGTCCTTGATAGATTTACTAATAACATATTTGTAAAAATCAAAAAATCGCTTGTATTCATCGGTAATATTGAACATTTCTTTCAACTTCTTTACCGTAAGTACCCGCTCCCCTATTTTTTGATATTGTTTTAATAATTCATAAATTCTAGTCCCATAAGGTTTTAAAGAAACAATATTCCTGATATCGTAAGAAGTATATCTATGAATCTTAGGGTCAAATCGTTTTTTTATATCTAAGAAGAAAGGTCGAACTTCTTTTAAAATCTTTATATCTATATATAGGTTTTTATCAGCTACTAGGTGTTCACTTCCTTCTTGAATCGACCTTACTGTAGTAAAAAGTGTAAACCGTTCCTGTAAAGGAATTCCTCCTTCATCATCCCACTTTATTTTTACAGATTTGCTTAAAATACTTTCAGCAGCATCTCTCAAAAATTTATAAGACTGTTTGTTATTTTCTAACCTAAATAATTTTTTTATATCGCTAAACCAAATTCTATATACTTTATCATCTTCATCGCTTTTATCAATCATAGAAACAAGTGTATAAAAAAAACGAGTTTCCCATACGTCAAAAGAGTAATCTGCCTCTATTAGCCGATTATCTTGAACAATCAACTTTACAATATTTTTTCTTTTCTGTGCTTTTGATAGCTTATTTCTCCTTCTTCCCAATGTGTGTAGTTTTAAAGACGAGTAAATTAGGGGATATTGAGCATTATTGAATAATATGCAGTAAAAAAGCGAGTTTTTTAGGTAAAAAACAAATAAAAATCCTAAAAAACTCGCTTTCAGACCTATTTTACTCGTCTATAGCCCTATATTACTCGTTATATTGAGTGTTTTTAACAAAAAATCTATAACATATATAAAATTAAGGTCTATTTTACTCGTCATATCCCCTAATTTACTCGTCCGTTTCCTAAAATACTCGTTCTAACCCCTAATTTACTCGTTCTAAATACCTATTTTACTCGCCTTGATTCCTAAAACACCCGTTATAAGACCTATATTACTCGTCATATACCTCTATAAGGTGATGATAATCAATTAGTTAGGTTAGTCTAAATATTAAATAAGTAAATAAATGTAAAAACAACAACTAGTAACGATGCTTGAAGGTGTTGACTTTTTTTAATTATTTGCTATATATAACTTGTTATAACGAGTTAGCTAACTGTAGGAGCATTATAAAATAAGCATAGCAAAAATATTTTTTTATATTTATAAATATTTTTTTGTAATTATTTCTAGTAGAAAGTATCTTTTTGTACATAAATATATTTTTGTTACCTTTGCCTCTTTCTCGTTTCTAAATTTAATCTAACTTTATTATGGCAGTTGTAACTGTAATTAGTTTTAAAGGCGGTGTAGGAAAAAGTATTATTTCCCAGAACCTAGCCGTTTATTTTGCTCATAAAAACGTTGAAGTATGTGTAGTTGATGCAGACCCCAACAAAAGTACTACAATGTGGCATAGTTATCGACCAGATGACTTATCACCAGTAGATGTTTATCATGTGCCTAAAAATGGTGATTTGTTAAAGATAGTTAATAGCCTATCAAAAAAATATGAACTCATATTCATAGATTGCCCACCAGCATTAGAAATGGTAACTAGTAAAGCCGTTGCAAAGAGTGATTTATCTATTATTCCTGTAGCGACTACTGGTGGAAACGATATTTGGGCTACTAAGGAGTTTTTGGAGCATTTAGAAATTTTGAGAGGTAGATTGGATGCTCCTATTCCTGCCTACTTTGTAGTTAATCGTTTTGAGGCTAATGTTCGACTTCATCAAGCTTATTTAGAAATTCTGGGTGAATATGAATCAAACTATACTATTAAATTATTAAAAACCTATCTTGCTAAAAGGACAGCTTATGGAGAGGCCAATACTCAGGGACTAGGGGTTTTAGAATGGGATAATAAAAAAGCAAAACAGGAAATTAAATTGCTTGCAGCTGAGATAGAGACTTTACTTCCTAATTTCATTAAATAAAATTTGAAAGATGGCAAAGAATAAAAAAGACCTTTTTAAGAATAATTTATCTATTCAATCTACAAATCAAAATAAACCTGAAGATAAACGCATTGAAGAAGTTGCTAGTCAAATAGTTTCTGAAGAAGTCAGAGAAGAGAAAGGTTTCCATTTGAAAATGGGTATTAGTGACTTTAATAAGCTATCAAAGGTTTCAAAAAAGACACATATACCTAAGAAATACATCATACTAGAGGCCTTGAAGGACTATTATGAAAAGAACGGACATATATAGAGATAGCTAAAATATTTTTAGATACACTCATGTATATAAAAATATTCTATTCTCCTACCCTACTTTTGATTAATTACTTTTAGTTGGAGTATAATATGTATTTTTAAATACATTAAAATACTTTTTGATATTTATTTGTATTATTTAAAAGCTATTTCAAGAACTTGAACTAAGTTGGTATAGCTAAATATCAGGAATGACAAAAAGGTGCCACGTTGACAAATGACTTCTTTTTTCATAGGTTCAAAACCTATGAAAAAAGAGTCATTTGTAAAACTGTAAACTGTAGCATTTATTTTTTTGTCAATACTTGTTGAGTATTTATAAGTATTTTTTTGTATTTCTATGTACATAAAAATATTTTAATTCAAAATTAGAATACGATATAAATACAATTTGGACTTTAATATTCAATAAGTTCTTATCTGTCATATAATATGAAATACACAAAAATATTTTTGTGTATTAAATTGTATTTATAGATAATATAATTTTATAAATCATAGTATTTTATAGGTAATTACGAGTAGAAGGGGCTCCAAGATTAACTCTATAAGTCTTTGAATTTTTTTTCAAGAAAGTACCACAGTAAAGTTTTGATGCTGACAACTATTCAATTGCTAGATACAATTAGATACATAAAAATATTTTTATGTATCTAAAATACCGTTTTACTTTGGGTTATGATGCTTTCAATTTGAGTTTATAGAGATAGAAGAAGGTCGATTAGACTAAATTCGCTCTATGACTTTAAAATTATTGGCACAACAAATTTTTTGATAGTTCATAAATAGCTCATTTTGAAAACAAATAAAATACATAAAAATATTTTTTTGTATTTTATTGTATCTAAGAATGTTGTAATCGGTAATTATCAGTCTCTCTAACTTGAATTAATGAGAATAAAAGAGCGTAGATGGGTTTTAAATCCATTTTGAGGCTTTGAAAAGTATTTTTGTAGAAAGTATGCGGCAACAAACTTTTGATAGCTCAAAATCGCTCATTTCAAACAAGCATAAAATACACAAAAATATTTTTGTGTATTTTTTTGTATCTAAAAGTGTTAGTAATCTGCAATATCTTCAATTTGAGTTTATAGTGATGAAAGGGAGTGGTGAGCTTTAAAATTCATTCTGTGACTTTGAAATATATTTTGTAAGAAGATGCGGCAATGAAAATATTGATAGTTTGAAATTGCTTATTTCAAACACGAAATAATAATATTAAAAAATATTTTTGTGTATTTTTTTATATCTAAAAGTGCGGGCAATCTGTAATTATCGGTCTCTACTAATTTGAATTAAAGAAGATAAAAGGACGTAGATAGGTTTTAAATCCATTCTGCGGCTTTGAAAAATATTTTTGTAGAAAGTATGCGGTAACAAATTTTTGATAACTTAAAATCGCTCATTTCAAACACAAATAAAATATTAAAAAATATTTTTGTGTATTTTTTTATAT
>JAFMDF010000624.1 GCA_017857395.1 Bacteroidota bacterium
CCTTGCAAATTACTCATTTACAAGGGTTTATATTTTGTGCCTGTTGACCTACCAGAAGTCGAATCATTCTTTATAATATCCTAAAAATCAAATACTTAGGTTGATAAATTTATTTCAGTAATAATTTGGGTACAAAGAAATATTAATTAATTACCGTAAATCCTGTATTTATCTTTTGACCAGGATAAATAATACTCCTGGCCCCTCAATCATATTTTTCTGAAGTACCACCAAAAACAGCGGTACTTTCAGGAATCAAATATATTTCAGTATCTACTTTATCCCTAGAACTGAAATCCTACCAATAACTTTTGATTCTTCTTTTGTAAGACCTTGGATATTCTTATTATCATTTATGTGCTTCGTGATGGGGACACCAAACATACTTTCGTGAGCCACCGCAATTTTTACTAAATCAGCATCAGAAAGAGAATTA
Source organism: Bacteroidota bacterium (assembly GCA_017857395.1). Classification (GTDB taxonomy): domain Bacteria; phylum Bacteroidota; class Bacteroidia; order Chitinophagales; family Saprospiraceae; genus JAFMDF01. The sequence goes on from JAFMDF010000624.1 coordinate 437, forward strand.
AGCCCCTTTATAATTATATTTCTCTTTTCGGATGTACTCCCTATTTTATTACCGTCTAATTGGTTATGAAGCTCTTTAGTGAAATCTTCAACTTTTACGGCTTGTTTCCCTTTTGGAATAGGTTTGTCAGTCGTTTCACCAATAATAGGTATATAGGTATAACCAACAGATTCTTCAACAAATAAACTAGACCCAAGAATAGCAGCTACTGTGCCTAAAATAACGTTTTGCATAATGTGAATTTTATAAAGAATGAATGAAAATAATTACCAAATTAAGCCCCTATCATCGAAGCTATAATATTTTTTATCGTTTAGAATAATGTGGTCAATGAAAGTAAAACCGAAAAAATCAGCTACTTTTTTAATAGATATAGTAAACTGAAAATCTTCGTCAGACGGGGTTATTTTATCCAATGGGTGATTGTGCGAAATGATAAAGCCATCAGCGCCACTAAGTATTAACATTTGGATTAAAAATTGGCTATCAGTATGAACACTTTCTTTGTCTCCTTTGGACATGGAAAAATAACCGATTGGAATTAAATCCCTTCCAAACATTACCACCATAGATTCTTCTCGTAAATTGAAGGTGTTTTTATCAAAGATTTTTCTTAGAAATTTTACCTTTTTATTAGTGCTGCTCAAAGGCTTTTTTGTCAGCTTGGTAGGTTTGAATTTCAATTTAACCTTTGGTACAGTCTTTAACTTTTTAAACTTTTTTAATGCTTTAGATTTCATAGTAAAATTTTATTAAGTGAATAAATTAGTATTCGTTTTCGTAATGCTTCTCATCTGTATCATGGTAATAATTAGCACCTTCCCATGCTGATATATTATAGCTACTATTACCGCCTTTTACAGCTACACCCATACCATTCTTTGTATCAATAATAACATGAGCGTTTCTTTTTAAACTTTCTGTATTGCTCTTTAAAATGCCTATTATTGATAATTTAGGATGCTGTTTTTGTAGTTGGTAAATAAAATTATAATCAATATGGAAGTGACAAATGGGGTCAATTACTACTAATTCATAAGACTCTCTATCTAATAATTTTGTAATTTCAAGCTTTGAATTACACGCTTTATAGGCAAATAAATTACTGTTAATTTCTGAATAAACTAATTCGCTATATTCATTATTAATTTGCTCAATATTGCCTATATATAGAATTTTGAAGCCAAAGAAATCAACTAAGTCTTTGCAAATTTTTATACTTGTTCTAGTTGTCCCAGAATTGCGCTCACCTGTAAGGCATCCAAAGAAGGGTTGAGGCAGTCTTCCCAAACAATCAAAGCTTTTATAAGCTCCATTAAATACCAATTCACCAAAAGGATAGTAAGTCTTGTATTTCATTAAAAGACTATTTAATGTACCGTCAATTTTACCGTTTTTAGGCACTAAAAACTGTACACAATCATTACATTTTTCAATGAGTCGAAAGGCATGGATATTTTTAAAAAGGTAAGTAGATTCTATTTCATTTTTCCTAGTAACATATCTCTTTATGTTTTGTAATTCCTTTAGCCTATTAGTAGCTGACTTTCTAGTAATAAGTATAGCATTCTCCTTAGTGCTGCTTAAATTCCTTTTGGATAGTCTATTGTCAGAACTTATTAAGTAGCTTTCTAATTCCGTTATTTCTTCGGCTAAAAAACCTCCCCTATCTATTTTGTCTAATCTACTTTTAAGATTAAAAAAATCTTCCTTCATTTTTTGAATATCCAATGCAACAGCTTTTATATCTTGTTTGATTGGTTTAATTTTTAATTCAATATCATTTAATAGTGTATCGGATAGTGCAGTATCATTTTCGTTTGATTCATCAACAATTAATTCCTTTTTACCTGTTTGGATTAATGAATTATAGACTTTACAAGTTTTTGCGCCCCCTTTATGACTATCACAATATTTTTGCTTTGGGCTAAATTTTGGAATAAATTCTTTGCCGCAATTAGGACATATTTTACTTTTAAATTCTTTCATATACTGTTTATTATGCGTTTATTGACCGTTTATTTTATAGCTAATAACCGTTTATTATGCGTTTATTAACCGTTTATTTTGACCGTTTATTAACGGTCTATGATTAAATAAACACTACCTAGTGGTTTACGCATGAAGTTCTAAATAGTATTTATTGTAACTTTGCGGT
>JAFMDF010000039.1 GCA_017857395.1 Bacteroidota bacterium
AAGAATTTAATAGACAAGCTAAAAAAGTATTAGGCCCAATCGGTAGTCAGCAAGAAATTATTAAAGAGGATATATTTGATAGGTATCAAAAAAGAGAAATAGCCTTCTCTCAATTAGTTATGACGTTGGGGAGTTTTCCGCTCGACATTTATTTTCAGTTAACAAATTCTGGTGGTAAAGGTCTTAATATTATTCCAAAATTTCATTTTCAGAATCGTAGCTTTAGTAAGGAAGCTATTTTTTTGTTAGATTTCAGTACTATTGCATTATTTTTTGACCTCTATGATACTTATAAAATTAGATTTGAGAAACTATTTATGATTTCTCAATTTGCCATAGAAATCGTGGAGGAGGAATTACTACAAGTAAAATATTCACGTTCATCCAATATTGCCTTAAAAATTACTGCTGAATCAGTCAATCCAACATTTTACCCTAAAAATTTTAAGCAAAAACGAATTGATTATTTGCAAAGATTAGCAGAATGGTTGCGAAATCAATGTATTACAAGGCCTGTTAGAGAAAAAATAGATTTGGTGCAACAACTTAGATTAAAGCAAGGAAAAGAACCTAAGCTACCATATTTTGATTTTTATCTAGATACTTTCTTTTTAGCAAAAAGAGAGAACACTTGTTTAGTTACTGATGATTTGTCTTTAATTGGTTATTTAGGTCAAGAAAGTAGTTATAATAGCTCTGAATTCTTTTTGGAAAATGTTAAGCCTTCTGAGTTCAATGACAAGATTTTACCTTATCTACTTAAAGCTAATTATCAAGGAGTTACTGTAAATCACTCTGTTTTAATTAAAGAGTTAGAAAAGTATTTATTAAATAAACCCAATGGTTACCTTAATGGTATAAAGCAATTATCCGTGCAAATTAGTTTTGACAATAATGGCGTTAATAAAGCAATTGATTTAGTAAAGCATATTTATACCCAAACGGGTTTATTACTTCAGAGAAAGAACCTGTTAAGTCAACAGGTTTTAAATTTTGCTTTAGATAGTATTCCAAGAAATAGAGAAAAGTTGGACTTAATACAAGAAATTATTTTGCTGTCTTTTCGGTTTTTTCCCAATTTTGGCATGGAAGCTATGAATGATTTAAGACTGATTTGGTCTAAGAGGATTTGAGTGTTTCTATTAGTTCTTCTTGAACTGAAATAATAAATGATATTCAATATAGGAAGTTTCAAATTGCCAAGTAGCACCAATTTTTTAATACTCTTTAGTCTATTAAAATGGAAAGTAAATATAACGCCTGCTCAATTTGTTAAACAGTGAAGATTGCTGAAACTCCTCATAGGAATCATCAAACACATCTTCGGAATGAAGAATGGGTTTATCATTCATTGATGTTTACGGTTTTGAATTATGGAATGTGGTTAATAAATTAGATTTAGACAAAGGATTGCTAGGACACTTCCGATTTACAATGGAAGTATCAAAATATATTAGTCCTGAACAAAGTCAAGATTTAGTCTTGTGTGGAATTTAATTAGCAATAAAAGAAAGGAAAAAGTAAAACGAAGTAATTAGAAGTAGTGACTCCTGCTAGACTCTAGCAGTAAAGCGCAAAAAAAGGTAAGGGAATGTACAGAGAAGTCTGTTTTACCTATGTTTACCCCAAAATTAAAAAAGCCCCATAAATCGTTGATTTATAGAGCTTTAATTTCTTATTAGTGACCTCGGCAGGACTCGAACCTGCAACCCTCAGAGCCGAAATCTGATATTCTATCCAATTGAACTACGAAGCCATTATATAATTGTAAAGATACATTTATCTTTTATTCCAACAAGAGATATTTTTCTCTAATTAATGTTCTACCCCGAAAAGTTTTTAAATATTTTTCTCTTTTACGAGCACTTAATCTATCCTCAAATTCTTCGGTATGAATTTTTACCCAAGGAAGATAAGCTTTAGTAGATTTATTTTTTCCTGTATTATGTTCTAATAACCTTCTATCCAGATTATTAGTCATGCCAATATACAAACGATTAAATTGTTGACTATATAATACGTAAACAAATATCATTTTTACAATTTTGGGCTCGAACCTGCAACCCTCAGAGCCGAAACCTGCCCGACTGCCGTCAGGCGGGCGGGTCTGATATTCTATCCAATTGAACTACGAAGCCATTGCTATATTAGCGGTGCAAATTTACACTTCCTATTTTAGACAAACAACACTTTCGCTAAATAAAGTTCCATTCCTTCCTTAAATTCATTTTTTTGTCATTTATCTTGACTTTAAATCGAATATTTAAGAACTTAAAAACAATCTATTAAAATAGACCGTTTTCATAGCGAGTTTCTATTTTTAACACAACTACTATTTATGCGCACTTTATCAACATCCACTAAATTGTATCGGGACTTTAAGGAGATTGATGGAAGTGAGTACCATACGATTATTCGATTTTATGAGGCTAAAAAATCAGAGATAAGCCACCTTAACTTTGAATGGTATTTTGATATTTTAGTTGATTATACGAACGCTTTATTTGAAGTAGGTGCTTATGCCAAGCAGATCACGACTGCCCAGCAAATCATTCAGTTATCTATTGAGCATAATATTCAGTTTTATAAAGGAGAAGATATTTATTTCAAATGCCTTTATCAAAAAGCAGCGGCTCATTTTAACCTACTTGAATATGATGCAGCCATCCATATTTTAAAAGAATTAATTAAAATTGCCCCTTATCACGGCTTGTCCATTTTGTTTTTAAAAAAATGTCTGAATCGTGCTCAACCTAATTATATCAAAATTGCTAGAGCGGTTAGTATTGTCCTTTTTCTAGGGACGGCTATTATTACCGCTATTGAGGTGATATCGATTCGCCCTTTTTCGCCAATGTATACCGCTATTTTTGAGCAAATTCGATTGACAACTTTAGGCTTAGGCATCTTAGTTTTAGTTGGAACTTTTCTCTACCATAGATACCAAATAAATCATCAAGTGCATACTTTTGTTAAAAAAATTAGACGCTCCAAATAAGATTTATTGGTCAATCTTCTGTTCGCTTTCCTAAATAAAATTTAAAATTTTCCTACATTTATAAAAAATTGTGGCTTATTGAGTTAAGTAAAGTCTAAACTTATAAGAATGCTATGCCCGCATTCGTTTTTAGATTAGAGCATCGATGAACCATCGAGTGCTATATTCTTACAAATAATAAAACATTAAAATTTTATAAAATGAAACGACATCGTTTAATTTTCAGGAGCTTATTAATCGTTGCTTTCTCCTATTGTATGTATTCCTGTGCCGTTAATCCTGTTTCGGGTAAAAAGGAACTTTCGCTTATGTCAGAGGAAAAAGAAATTCAGATGGGTAAACAGTATGACCCGAGCATCGTTGCCAGTATGGGCTTATATGATGATCCAGAGATACAGGCATTTATTGAAGAAAAAGGAAAAGAAATGGCTAAAATTTCACATCGACCTAATTTACCTTACGAATTTAAAGTAGTCGATTCTCCTGTAATAAATGCTTTTGCCGTCCCTGGAGGATTTGTTTATTTTACAAGAGGCATTTTAGCTCATTTTTCAAACGAAGCAGAATTTGCGGGTGTGTTAGGCCATGAAATTGGACATATCACCGCTAAACATGGGGTTAGACAACAAACAACTCAAATTCTTTCACAGATTGGTCTAATTGGAGGGGTCATTCTTACAAAGGGAGAAGGTGCGCAAGAATTAAGTCAAGCAATAGGCTTACTTAATTTAAAATATGGTCGAAACCATGAATCTGAATCTGATAAATTAGGGGTAGAGTATTCAACAGAAATTGGGTATGATGCTAACAAAATGGCTAACTTTTTCTTCACACTTAATAGAATGAGAGAAAAAGCTGGTGTGAATATACCTACTTTTCAATCTACGCACCCCGACCCGTTAGATAGATACCAAAAAGTAAAAGAGATGTCTACGAAAGCCCAAGCAGAAATGGGTTTAACGAATCCAAAAGTTGGAAGAAATTCTTACTTGAGAATGATTGATGGCTTAATGTATGGCGAAGACCCACAACAAGGTTATGTGGAAGATGATTTCTTTTACCATCCTGGTTTAAGATTCAAATTTCCAGTACCACGAGAATGGAGAACCGCTAATTCGCCACAACAATTCCAAATGGCGGATAAAGATGGAAAGGCGATGATGGTCTTAATGGCAGGAAAGGGAGATTTACAAGCCCCTTTTGCGGAGTTTAATGAACAGCAAAAATTGCAGGTTATTAGTACTAAAAACGTAAAAGTTAATGGCTATAATGCTGTCACTCAAACTGCGGACCAGAAGAACGAACAAACTGGAGCGACCATAAGAATTTTGTCTTATGCCATTCAATATGGAGACTTGATTTATAATATTCATGGCGTTGCAGCTTCAGCTGATTTCCCAAATTATCAACGTACTTTTGAATATACCATGACTCGATTTGACGAGTTGAGAGACCCTTCTAAAATTAATCGAGCAGCGGATGAAATTAAGATAGAAGAAGTTCGTCGAGCAGGTACTTTAGACCAAGTATTGAGGTACTTTAATATGCCAAATGACCGATTAGAAGAGATTTCTTTGTTGAATAGCATGAAATTAACAGACCAAATTGCAACGGGGACTTTGATTAAGACGGTTGTTAATAATGGACAATATAAAGCTAGTACGACGACTAAAACGGCTCCTTCAAAGTCTAATACGAATACGAAGCCAACTACCAAGCCGTCAACACCTTCGACGACCAAGGCACCATCAACTACAAAAACGCCATCGACAACTAAAACACCATCTAGTCCTTCGACTAATAAAATACCGACTAGAACGCCTTCAACTACGACTAAGTCTACTCCTGCCAAACCAACAAGTCCTTCTACCACTTCTGGTAAGAAGAAAATTGGTACGATTAAGACGAAGAAGAAAAATTAGTAGCTGATTCGTAAGAAAGATAAGCCTTATTTTATTAGGCAAAATCCGTTGGGCAAAATAAATGTGCCCAACGGATTTTTTATTTGCAAGCGTTTTTTCATCAATTCAATAAATGACGCATTAAAGCGCCAAAATGTTTAGGTGGTTGGTAAGAACGGTCATTATATACCGTAGCGCTAAATTTTAATAGGGTCGGTAAATCATTCTGGCAAATTAATTCAATACTAATATTACCGAACTCTTGATTAAAGGGAGGCCCATTGAGCCTATTTTTTAAAGAAGGTTTTAGGTAATATTGGGCTAACGATTCAATGATTTCTCCTTTTGTATAGGTTCTAATATCAGCGCTATAAACTTTATAATTTAAAGCAAGTATTTTTTCCTTTAGATAATCAAAAAGTTGATTTGCTTGTGTCGCATTATATCTTAGTTCTGAAAAACGAATAGCAAAGCCTTTACTCGAAACCGTATTAAGGAATAGCAGGTTTTCATCAATGGGTTGCCCGTCTTTCAGAAAATTAGCATATTCCGTTTCTAACCAGCTCATTAATTTCTTTTTCACCATGAATCCTTTCCATTTTTCATAAGCCGCTAACGCTTCCGTACTACGTATAATGGGGTCATGCAAAACAGGTTGTGTTTTAGAATTTTGTTCTACTTCTTGAAATAAATTTTGAAAATACCGCCAGATATCTACCATATAAAATATATTGAACTTTTCTTTACTTATTAGTATATAAGCTTATGAACCACCAGTTGTGTATATTTGTTAAAAATTTAAGTAAAAAATTTGTACTAAATTAGTTGCAACAAATATTGATGCCACAAAATGTAAAAGGACCATGCCAGAATATGCTAATAAAGAACGAATCGTAAAGGAGGTATTGAACATCTTCTCTGCTCATCTAGAAACCAATAATCTAAGAAAGACACCAGAGCGATTTGCTATTCTAGAAGAAATCTATAGTCGGGATGATCACTTCGATGCAGAGGCGTTATATATTCATATGAAAAACCAAAATTATCGAGTCAGCCGAGCTACGGTCTATAATACCTTGGAATTATTGGTGACTTGTGATTTAGTAAAAAAACACCAGTTTGGTAAGAACTTAGCGCAATACGAAAAATCTTATGGCTACAAACAACATGACCATTTGATCTGTGTCGATTGTGGAAAAGTATTGGAATTTTGTGACCCAAGAATTCAGCAAATTAAGACGATGATGGGCGAATTACTTAAATTTAAAGTAACCCATCATTCGCTAAATCTCTATGGGCAATGCGACGGCGCTTGCCCTAAAACTGCAAAACAAATCAATTGATAAAATTTTAATATATAAACTACTGTTAACTAATTAGATAAATTTAAAATTTCCGCTTAAAATCTTCTTACCTGTTTATCAAGCACTTATAAATTGATTAAAAATAAATAAGGAAAATAGCTTACATTTCTTTCCTAAAAATTTTGATATGTAAAAATATCGGCTTTAATTTGTAGGGAACAATCTATTTATATCCAAAAATTATTAACTAAAACCGATTATCCCATGAATGTGAGCTACTCTATCACTGAGCGCAACACTGTGCAAGTACTTTCCATTAATTCTCTTCTAGATGAATGGCAAAACCGCCAAATTTTAAAAGAACTTCAACAAAAAATAGACCAAGGAGCTAATGAATTTGTCGTAGATTTAGGGCCTATGAATTTAGTCAATAGTATTGGCTTGAATTTTTTATTGTCCTTATTTTCTAAAACAAAAAAGAAAGGAGGCGCTTTAGTCTTAGCTAATGTATCTAAGCGCATCCAAAGAATTTTAGATATTACTAAATTATCGGCTGTTTTTGTCATTAGTCCTTCTGTAGAAAATGCAGTGGACGATTTATCTTTGCAAATGACCCTATAATTGAATCATAACTACCTGTCTCTTGTAATAAATAAAGTATCAATTGAACATTATTGTTGAAATCAGCCTAATAAATTCTGAAACGCTTTGAATTTCGCAATAATTTCAAATAACTTTACAAACCTAATCAATCGAAATAGAACCAAAAAATAATTTATTACCTAGTAATACTTATTTTTTGCAATGGCTATTTCGAGTGATTAGGTTTTTTTATTTCAATTAACCCGATGTTTATTGTAATTTTACCTGTCTTTTTAATACCTAAGAGACGGTAAGTACTCGGACATATTTATTTGGATAATAATTGTTAAATTGTTTTATTGCTATATTGTTGTGTGGAAATACGTTCCGATAACAATAAAACAATTTTAACAATACAACAATCTTGTCCGACCACTTAAAAGGCTAATCAATAAGAGCGTACTCAAAAATGGTAGTACTCCTTTTTCATTGGCTTTATCATTACTTTATTAATCAAAAATAAATTTAAATGGCAGTTGATGTAATTCTTGGCCTACAATGGGGAGATGAAGGAAAGGGAAAAATTGTAGATGTATTGGCTAAAGACTATGATATTGTAGCGCGATTTCAAGGTGGCCCAAACGCAGGGCATACTTTAAAGTTTGATGGCAAAAAATTTGTCCTTCATACGGTACCTTCTGGTATCTTTCGCCAACAATTAATTAATGTCATTGGTAACGGTGTAGTCATCGACCCAATTACTTTAGAAAAAGAAATTAATAACTTGATAGCTGCATCCGTCGATTATGAAGGTCGATTATTAGTTGCTAGGAAAGCCCATTTAATTTTACCAACGCATCGCTATTTAGATGCTGCTAAAGAGGCCAGTAAAGGTGACCAGAAAATCGGTTCTACCTTAAAGGGAATTGGTCCTACTTATATGGACAAAACAGGCAGAAATGGCCTAAGAGTAGGAGATATTGAACGACCTGACTTTATGAGTAGGTATACTGCCCTAAAGGAAAAGCATTTAGGTTTATTAAAACAGTATCCTGCTATAGATTTTGATTTAAAAGCCGAAGAAGCTCAATGGTTTGCAAGTTTGAAAACTTTAAAATCTTTAGTTTTTGTAGACGGGGAATACTATATTAATAAAGCCATTAAAGCAGGCAAAAAAATCTTAGCGGAAGGCGCACAAGGCTCGATGTTAGATATAGATTTTGGGACTTACCCTTTTGTGACCTCTTCTAATACCATTACTGCGGGTGTTTGTACGGGTTTGGGAATTGCGCCAAGTAAAATTGGAGAAGTCATCGGTATCACTAAAGCTTACTGTACTAGAGTAGGTGGCGGTCCATTCCCAACAGAATTATTTGATGAAAATGGGGCGTTCTTACGAAAAGAAGGGCAAGAATTCGGAGCGACTACAGGAAGACCAAGACGTTGTGGCTGGATAGATTTACCTCAATTGCGCTATACCATTATGTTAAATGGCGTAACGCAAATAGCCTTAACTAAAATTGATGTACTCGATAAATTAGACACCCTAGATTTATGTAATGCATATCAATTGGATGGCAAAGCATCCGAAGATTTGCCTTATGATTTATGTGGTTATGACATCACGCCAGTTTATCAATCTCATCCAGGTTGGAAAACGAATTTGACGGAAGTAAAAGAATTTGGGGATTTACCTGTCAACGCAAAAACATATATTGATAAATTAGAAGATTTATTAGGAACACCAATTACGATGGTTTCAACTGGTCCAGAACGGAAACAGTTGATTTTTAAATCTGTAGCGGCGGTCGCTTAATTTATAATAGCACCTAATCGTTCCTAAACAAAAAGGTAGTTTTCAAATGACTTGAAAATTACCTTTTTATTTGTATAAAAAGTCGGAAAAAAACATCTTAACTTCTTATATTTTGATTGTAAGATTGTTTACGTCCCACAATCTTACAATCACACAATTTTTACAATCGTTTCTTTTTTATCCACTATTTATTATTAAAAGCAGGCAAACCATCCAAGCTCACTTTATTTTTAAGCTCCCGATATTCAACCAAAGCATCCACGCCTTTATTATCCACCCATTTTTTCATCGTATCTCTATCTTCTTTAAAGTCATATAAAGGCACTGTATAACCACAAGCGTCTGAAACTCTATGCAACTTAACTTTGATAATGGAACGAGCGCTCACATATTCAGGAAAAAGTGATTTCATTGCTTCAAAACCAGCCGTTTCTCTTTCAAAAACTTCCCCTTTCCCATATAGTCGAACTAATTTGGGTGGGCCATCAAAAGCGCAAAATAAAAAAGTAATTCTTTGGTTTTCTTTCAAGTGTGCAATAGTCTCTGCCCCACTTCCCGTTATGTCAAGATAAGCAACGGTCGTTTCATCTAGGATACGCAATGAATCTAATCCTTTTGGAGAGACATTCACTAAACCATCTTGTGAAAGTGGCGCTGTACTTACAAAGAACATTTTTTGCTTTTCAATAAAGGTTTTTAAGTGAGGGGTGATTTTTTCGTAAACTTTGCCCATGATAAGAGATTTGAAGGTGAATAATTTATAGATAGCAACAATATAGAACGGCAAAATGATTCCCTATTTAACCTTTTTCTATCAAGAAATAGTTTTTTTATGATTTCGTATTTTGTTAGGTTAAGAGACGCTTGGAGGTCTTGAAGACGCTCCAAGGTCTACCAATAAAAACCTTGGAGCGTCTTCAAGACCTCCAAGCGTTTTTCAAGAAGGCAATCCGCATAATTTAGTTCTAAACGAAATAGCTCCCTAATAAAAAAGCCACTCATAAATGAGCAGCTTTTTCAATTAGTCGTTTTTATATAGTTTGAATGCCCTTTAATTTAACGACATTCTGTTAATTCTTAGTAAGGCTCTCATTTCTCCCCTACTTCATGCCTATAGCATTTTTCTCCTGTTTCAATTTCTGATAAGATTCTATTCCACAACGCAAAAACTCTGCATAATCCTCATCATCAGGCGTATATCCAACAGGCTTATTCAAAACCGTTTTGCCATCAGGTGATAATAATACATAATAAGGTTGAGTATTTATTTGGAAACGTTCTGCTTGAAAATGCGCCCATTTATTACCAATACTTCTTAATGTTCTAGCCGTCCCATTGGCTCTTTTTACCTCTATCTTTTCTGATTCGGGTAATTCAGTTCTATCATCTACATATAAAGAGACCAAAATATATTCTTCTTTTAATTGCTCATACACTTTATCAATCGGCCAAACATTTTCTTCCATCTTTCTACAATTCACACAAGCATATCCTGTAAAGTCTAATAAAATGGGTTTATCTACTTTTTGTGCCAATTCAATGCCAGCCTCATAATCTTTGACACAACTTAGATTTTGTGGGCAATCACAAGGATATAAAATACTATAACAAGCAGGTGGTGCGAAACCACTTAATAAACTTAAAGAATTTAAGGCCTTTACTTCCTTATTATACATCAATCCTGTTACCATATACCCAGCAAAAGCAATCGAAGCAACGCCTAAACCAATTCTTAAGGGGTTCAATTTTTTAATCGGTGAATCATGTGGAAATTTAATTTTACCGAAAAGGTATAAGCCTAAACCAACAAAGGTAGCAATCCATATTAGTAATAATGGCTCTACTTTTAATAAACCCCAGTGCGATACTAAATCTGCATTTGACAAAAATTTAAAGGCCGCAGCGACTTCTAAAAATCCAAGGACTACTTTCACTGAATTCAACCAACCCCCAGATTTTGGCAGGGCATTCATTAGTGTAGGAAAAGCAGCAAAAACGGTAAAAGGTAAGGCTAAAGCAAATCCAAATCCACCCATCCCAGCGGTCAATTGCCAAGCACCACCATCAGAAGTTAAAGCCCCTGCTAAGAGTGACCCTAAAATTGGCCCTGTACAAGAGAAAGAAACCAATGCTAAAGTCAATGCCATAAAGAAAATACCCAAAAGTCCTCCTGCACCTTCGGCAGAACTAGAACTATTCACCCATTTATCAGGTAAAGTCAATTCGTAGTAACCGAAAAATGACCCTGCGAAGAACATAAAGACCACAAAGAAGAAAATATTCAAACCAACATTGGTAGAAATTTCATTCAGAATATCGGGATTAATCGAATCCATTAAGTGAAAAGGGACGCTTAATAATAAATAAACTGCCAAAATGAAAAATCCATATAAAGAAGCATTCGCAAAACCTTTAGCTTTGGTTTGGCTTCCTTTGGTAAAGAAACTTACGGTTAAAGGAATCATTGGAAAAACACAAGGCGTCAATAAAGCCAGAAGTCCACCAAAAAATCCTAAGACAAAAATATTCCATAAACTCTTTCCTGCTTCAATAGTTGGCGTGCCACATTCTTGAAAAACTTTATCGCTTTCTGGTGCAAGGATTGTATTTGTATTATTAGCTGCTATATTTCCGCCTCCTACTGCATCATCTCCCACTAAAGCCGTTAAGGTTGCTGGTACAAATTTAAAAAATACAGCGGTTGGCGGTGTACACATTTCATTATCACAAGCCATAAATTCTAACTCTCCTGCTATCGGTGTTGCCGCATCTGTCACTTTTACCGTTTGTACAAAAGTGGCTTTATTACCAACAAATTTTGTCACAGTAACTTCTGGTCCAAACGCTGGTTCTGGTGCTTTTTTAAGTTTACCAATTTCTTCTGCTTTGCCTACTAATTCATAATGACCGCCTTCTGTATAATAAAAAGTAGTTGGAATCGGGCCATCTGGGTCTGTAAATTGAGAGTAAGTATACCAACCTTCCTGCAAATCCGCATTGAATGTTAGTTTGTATTCCGTATCATTTATCTTTTCTACCGACCCTGACCAAGTAGCTGGGTTTAACATGCCCCCTTGTTCTCTATCAGGCGCTGCTGCTATTGTCGTGTTTGTAGATAAGTTGGTACTTGTTTCATTAGCGGATTCCTCAACGTTTTCAGTAGATTCAGCAGGTGATAAAACAATCTTAGGCGAATTATTATCTGGCTTAGATGTTTCAACCGCAGGTTCAGTAATGGCTGATTTCGATTCAGTTTGGTCAACAATTACCGCCTCCTCTTTAGTTACTTCAGTTGCACCAACTGCTTTCAAAGCAAAATCAAAATCCACTTCTGAAGGAGGTAAACAACGGGTCGCATCACAACACATAAATTCTAAATAACCGACAATCGGTTTTGTGTAATCCTTTACTTTAACCTTCTGCGTAAATACGCCTTCCTTTTTAAAAGTAATCAGATTCATTTTAAACACCTCATCGAAGACTTTTTTCCGATTTGTTTCTGCCTCTTCTGTTTTACCAATTAATTCAAAATGGTCACCTTTATCAAAATTAAAACTAGTTCTAATTGGGCCATCATCGGATTCTAAATATTGAGAGTAGACTTTCCAGCCATCTTCAATTTTAGCGGTAAAAACCAATTCAAATTCGTCTCCAGCAACATGCTTTTGTTCCATTGTCCATTTGACAGGCTCTAAAATTTGACCAAAAGCAGCAAAGGAAGTGCTAATTAATACGACAAAAAAGGTTAGGAATCTCATCACAATCTATTTTTTATGGGCTTTGTTTCTGTAATGCCAAGCTCCGCTTGGTGTTTTTTATTAACTAGGTTTCTTCCAAGCAGCGCTTGGAACTACAGAAAATAAATAGGCAACATACGTGTGTGTAAGTTGCCCATAGTATATCTATCTCTTAAAAACTAATTTAGTTTAAATTGAATTGTCCGTCGGATTACAATTCTGATTGAAAGGAAGAAAAACAGGAATGAATCAGCTATTTATCTTGATTTTACATCATAATCCTCCTTCTTTCAATTCTTGCAACTATTCTAAAGTAATATTGAAATCCACTTCTTTCGGTGGCAAACATTTTTCATCATCACAAGACATAAACTCTAAATATCCTTTTACGGTGTTATTCCCACTTTTTACCTTCACTTTTTGTGTAAAGGTCACTACTCCGCTAAACTTAATTACATTCACACCGAATAAATCATCAAACGCTTCTTTCTTCTTTCCTGTTTCAACTGGTTTTCCAATAAATTCAAGATTTGCATTTTCATCAAAACCAAAAGCTGTAGGAACAGGGCCACTAGGGTCGGTATATTGAGAGTAAATACTCCATCCTGGGGCTACTGTTGCGGTGAACGTGATTTCATATTCTGTGTCTTGTATTTTTTTAGCAGCGAAATCCCATTTAACAGGGGTTTGTGCAGTGATAATAGTCGAAAAAAGAAAACTAAAAAATAGGAGAAAGTAAGTGAGCTTCATGAATTGAATCTGTTTATTTGAATCGGTTGTAAATACAGTCCACAAAATTTACGTTTTTTTAAAGAATATGCGACTATTAAACCTACGCTTAACATTTATTTATGATTTTATTAAGGGCTTTGGTCGAAAAATAAGTCAATTTTAACTGAACTAAGTTTAGTTTTGGTAGTTGAAATAGCAGGAAAAAATATTTTTTCTACTTTATAAATAATTAGGCTACTATTCAATCCAGAAAATAAATATTCGCCTATCTAAAAATGTAGACTTATTTAGTAAGTATCGAATGCGTATTCGGTCGCTATCCTATCTACATCAATCGTCAAAAAATGCTCGAAATAAAAAATCTACATAAAACTTATAGCAGTGGCAATAAAGAAGTCAATGTGTTAAAAGATATTAATTTCAAAATTGAAAAAGGAGAAATCGTGTCTATTGTTGGCCCATCAGGTAGTGGCAAAACGACCCTTTTAGGACTATGTGCAGGCTTAGATAAAGCAACTTCTGGTTCTGTCATTTTAAGTAATACCGCTTTGGAACCTCTGAATGAGGATGAACGAGCTGCTTTGAGAAATAAAGCCGTTGGATTTATTTTTCAAAATTTTCAATTAATTCCAACTTTAACCGCTTTAGAAAATGTGATGGTCCCTTTAGAATTAAGAGGGGAAAAAGGGTCGGCGAAAAAAGCGATGGATTTACTAGAAAAAGTAGGTTTGGCAGAACGACATGACCATTATCCTACGCAATTATCGGGTGGGGAACAACAGCGGGTTTCTTTAGCTCGTGCCTTTTCTAATGACCCTAAAATCTTATTTGCCGATGAGCCTACAGGGAATTTGGATGAAGAAACTGGTAAAAAAGTAGAAGATTTATTATTTAAATTGAATGAGGAATCTGGCACTACTTTAGTGATTGTAACGCATGATTTGAATTTAGCGGCTAAGACTGGTCGAATTATTAAATTGAAAGGGGGCAAAGTAGTGGAGGCTTAATGCCCGATTTGCTAAATCTCTTTTGAGAAAATACAAGGAATTAATTTACTAAATTCCAAAAATTTAGTAAATCTCCTCATTCCACTCTATTTTTGCCAAAAAAATAAAAATGGCTAAACCTGTAAACATTTCTACCAAATGGACGCTCCCTCTTAAAATTTTCCTTCCTATTCTTTGGGGGACTTTTTTTGGTTTAATTACTATTGCTTTTTGGTTTAGCGATGCACCTTCAGTTGGGGCAATGCCGATTGGCAGTTTCCGCCTTTTAATAAGTTCTTTCCTTTTTACAGGAATGGCCGTCCTTTATTTTTCTTTTATGCAATTAAAAAGAGTAGAAGTAGACGAACATTTCCTTTATGTAACCAATTATAAAGACACCGCTCGCTACCCTTTTCATAATGTTGAAAAATTAGAGACTGCTAATTATTTCTTATTTAAAATTGTCCGAATTTATTTGAAGGAATCAGGCATTTTTGGCAAGAAAATAATTTTCTTATCGAATCAATTTCGGTTACAAGAGGTGTTGAAACAGCGAACGGAATTAGTTGATTTGTTTGAAAAATAAAATAAAATAAAATGCAAATCAGAAAAGAACAAGTACTCATAGATAAAGCAAAATCAGAATTACCAATCTCCATTTATCCAGAACGAGAAATCTTAGCAAAACTTCGAGAACATTTTGAAGACCCGACAATTACTAAAGCGACCTTATTTGAAATTCACAAAATGATGTATATGGGGGATGAAGGTGGCATTACTTGTGAAATAAGAACCCATGGAATGAATACAGCAGAAACAGAAGCTGTATTTTTATGTTCCATCACCCATTTCAGAATAAGGAGGGGTGAACCTTATTATTCAGAATTAGAAAAATATCGCTTAAAAAGAATTCGGAGATTGGCTCGTCAGAATAGACGAAGACCATTCTAGAATTCAAATTAAAAGCTCACTTCTTTTTTACAAAAAAGGATTATTTTCCTTCTCAAAACCAATAGTCGTCGCCTGCATGTGTCCAGGATAGACCTTCGTCTCATCAGGTAAAATAAATAACTTAGTTTTGATACTATTAATAAGTGTATTAAAATCCCCACCTGGCAAATCTGTTCGACCGATGCTCATGTGAAATAAAACATCTCCTGCTATCACGAAATTATCTTGAGCGCAATAAAAAGATAAACTTGCGGGGGAGTGACCAGGTGTTAAAATAGCAATTAACTGTGCCTTCCCAAAAGTAATAACATCGCCTTCTTCAATAAAATGAGTAGGCTCTGGAGAAGGTTCCATTGCTACTCCATACATTGCTGCCGACCTTGGTGCATGCGCTAATACAGGTAATTCGCCTTTATGTATTTCTAACGACAAATCATATTTATTGGCAATAAATCCATTACCTAAAATGTGGTCAAGATGACAATGTGTATTAATTAATCGGACAGGTTTGAGGTTATTTTGCTCGATAAAGCTGACTAATTCCTGTTTTTCAGCCGCATTGCTGCAACCGGGGTCAAAAATGATGCACTCTTTAGTTTCATCATACAAGACATAAGTATTCTCTTGAAAGGCATTGAAAGTAAAACTTACAACTTTGACCATACTTTTAGCGTTTTATATCCAAACAATTGTTTGGGTGAACAAATGAAGTACAAAAGTACGTTTTGTATAGAAAATATATAGGTTCTCCTTATTTTTTTAGTATTTGATTTGACCTTATTTTGTAATCCTTCATAAATGGTTGTTTTTAATAGAAAAAAATTACATCTTTAAAGAAGAAAGAATAGAGAAGTCAGACCATAAATTAAAATTTATTGTCAGAAGTCAGATTATCTAAAATCTGACTTCTGACAGTTATCGAAGATAACGGTCTGACTTCTGACCTCTTTTATTTGTCAAACAGACTTTGAACTTCATAATCAATCGCCCTATATGCGAAAAATAATACTTACACTCAGCTGTCTTTTTATTTTCCTTTGTGCTTTTGCTCAACAAAGGCCACAAGTTCAATTTGGAAAAAACCGAGTACAATATCATCAAGATTACGAAGAATGGTTGATGTATGAAAGTCGAAACTTTATCACCTATTGGTATGGAGAAGGGCGATTCATTGGGCAATCTGCGGTGCAATTGGCGGAATATGACTTTGAAGAAATTCAAGCTATTTTAGAGCATCGGTTGAATAATAAAATAGAGATTATTGTTTATACCGATTTGACAGATTTAAAACAAGGAAATATAGGCAGTGAAGAAGCCTTTGAAAATTCAGGAGGTAAGACAAAGATTGTCGGTAATAAAATGTTTATTCACTTTGATGGCAATCATAATCATTTACGGCAAGAAATACGAGAGGGCATTGCTTCCGTTTATTTAAATGCGATGCTTTTTGGGTCGAACTTACAGGAAATTGTGCAAAATGCGGTATTATTAAGTTTACCTGATTGGTTTAAAGATGGCTTGGTTGCTTATATTGGAGAAGAATGGAATACAGAATTAGACAATCAATTAAGAGATATTTTAGCTCGAAAAGAACACAAAGATTTTAACGATTTAGTACAAAATTATCCAAAATTAGTCGGTCAATCTGTTTGGTATTATATCAATCAAAATTATGGAAAAGCAACCGTTTCTAATTTACTTTATTTAACTAGAATTAATCGAAGTATCGAGAGTGGCTTTTTATATGTATTGGGTAATTCTTATGAAAAAACCTTAGAAAATTGGCAAACTTTTTATGAAAGACGATATAGCGAAGAAGTAAAAGCCATGCAATCTCCTGATGCAAAGAAACTAGTGGAGATTAAAAACAAGCACAATTTACCAATGACACAGGTCAAATTAAGTCCAAGTGGACAATATGCGGCTTATGTGCAAAATGAAGTAGGGAAATACAAAGTATTCATTCAAGACTTAATTTCTGGTGAGCGAACTTTGGTCAAAAAAAGTGGGTTTAGAAATCTCTTTCAAGCAACTGATTACAACTATCCCTTATTAGCATGGAGTCCAAGTGGTTTTGAATTGGCCATTATGTGGGAAAGAAGAGATGTTATTCAATTGTCTAAATATGATTTAAATACTAAAGAAACCGTCACAGAGGAAATGGATCCACAATATCAGCGGGTATACAGCATGGATTATGTGAATGTGCAAGACATGGTTTTATCCGCTACAGTTAGAGGGGCATCAGATATTTTTTATTATCGGTCCAATGTGCGAGCTACTTCTCGTATCACGAATGATTTTTATGATGATTTAAACGCAGTCTTTGTTAAGACTCGCAATAAAAAAGGTATTTTATTTGCTTCTAACCGAGATACCACAAGCATCGCTTCGGCTAAATTAGACACGATTTTACCCGTTAAATCTTTTGATATTTATTATTATGATTTAGAAACTAAGTCTAAAGAATTAGTCAGAGTAACAAATACTCCTTTTGCAGATGAACGGCAACCATTAGGTATTGATTCAACCTATTTTTCTTTCCTTTCCGATGAAACTGGGATTTACAATCGAAAATACGGCTACTTAGAAGATTATGTAGCTTATATGGAACAGGTTATTGAAATCCGAAATAGTGAACCATTAATCTTACCTGTAGACTCTATTTGGGAAAATAAGGATTCTTTGATTATTGATACGACCTTCATTCGACCAGTTATCAAAACTAGAGCAATAAATCATACGGCTAGTAATTTAAATAGAAATATTATCACGCAGCACAAATCAGGCAGAAGTAATAAAATGATTGATTTGATGTATAAAGATGGTAGCTATTCAGCATACGTTGGAACAGCTAACCCGACTGAAGTGGTGACTCCTTCTTTAACGAATTATAAAAGCCAACAGGTAGTATTATTATCTAAGCGGAATAAAGCAAAAGCTAATAAAACGGAAAAAGCACCTATAAAGATAGCAGGAAACAAGACTGATACCTCTTCAACAACTCCTAAACAACAACCTACAAAAAAAGAAGATTCTGGCGGTTATTTATTTGAAAGTGGCTTTGATGATCCTCCTATAGAGTCCCCTGCTACTATTGAAGAAAAAACTAAAAATGTACCCAAAACTGATGAAAAAGAATATTCGTTTCAAACAGAATTTGAAGCACCCACAGAAAGGGTAAATAAGACAGCAGGAGATGCAGACAAACCACAAAGAGCGACTAGAGGAGGAACAACAGATGCACCAGGTATAGTGATTGCAGCGGAAGAGGTTTCTGTAGCCGCAGTAGCAACAGATGACCCCAATAAAAAAGCAGTCACTAAATTCAGACCAGCTAGGATAACGCCGTATCGCTTGAAATTTAAAACTGATTTTGTAACAACTTCTTTAGATAATAGCTTATTATATGGGGGTCTAGAAAGCCCTGCTGCCAATCCTGATGGATTTGAAACACCCGTTCCCGGTATTTTAATCAAAACCAATTTTAAAGATTTATTTGAAGATTATATCTTTGAATTAGGCGCTCGTTTTCCAACTAGTTTCGATGGGGATGAATATTTCTTGACGTTTAAAAATAAGAAAAAACGCTTAGATAAAACTTTTACGGCTTACAGAAAAACTAAAAGATATGCGCTCAATAATAATTTAGTAGCCCCTCAAAGAACTAGAGAAATTGTATTATTAGGTCAAGCCCAATTTAGCTATCCACTGGATATTTTCAGAAGCATTCGAGGTATTGTTAATCTTAGAAACGATAAATTAGTGCAATTATCGACAGACCAGCAAGCTTTAAATGTACCGACCACAAATCAACAAAGAACGAGTGTTCGATTAGAATATGTTTTTGATAATACTTTAGATGTTTCTCTAAATATAAAAAATGGGACTCGGTATAAAGTCTTCGGCGAAGTTGTCAAACGCTTTGATTTAAGTGTCTTGGATGGCTTTAATTTTGAAGTACCCAAAGGCGCAATGGGGATTATCGGTGTAGACGCTCGACATTATCAGAGAATCCTCAAGCATAGTGTTTTGGCGACTAGGTTTAATGCCGCTACCTCTTTCGGTTCTGAAAAAATCTTATACTATTTAGGAGGTGTTGAAAATTGGTTATTCCCTAGTTTCAATAATGATATTCCTAGTCCTGCTGGCAATGATTTCAGCTATCAGACTTTGGCTTCCAATCTTAGAGGATTTAAGCAAAATATTAGAAACGGCAATTCTTATGCGTTGATTAATTCAGAATTAAGAGTACCTATTTTTAGGTATTTTAGTCGGTCTACCCCACGTTCTTCTTTCCTTAGAAATTTCCAGATTGTTGGTTTCTTTGATGTGGGAACTGCTTGGGAAGGTTTATCTCCTTTTGAAAAAGACAACCCTTTAAATACCGTCACGGTTGAACGTCCGAATAACCCTGTTTCCTTAAGTGTCAATTTCTTTAGGGATCCAGTCGTAGCAGGTTATGGCGCAGGAATCCGAACGATGTTATTTGGTTATTTCCTTAAGTTAGATTATGCTTGGGGAATTGAGACGAGAGTAGTTCAAAAGCCACGATTATATTTTTCTATGGGAGTAGATTTTTAAGCACGTTTAATAACCGTAGCTTGGACATCTTGTCCGAGTAATCTAGTATGATTTACTCGGACAAGATGTCCAAGCTACAGTTATTTATCCAGTGTAATCTTAATCTGCTGAATTCGTTTTTTATTGACTTCCAACACGTTAAAGGTAAATTGATTCTGTTTGATTTCTCTTCCTTTTCTAGGTAAACGACCTAATAATTCCAAAATTAGACCAGCTAAAGAATCTGCATCGCCTCGGATATCATCAAAAGTATTTGTATCCAAACCAATAACTCGACAAACGTCATTCAATAAAGTTTTGCCTTCAAAGATATAAGTATAATCGTCTATTTTTTGGTAATCTAATTCAATCTCATCATCAAATTCATCTCGAATTTCCCCAATGATTTCCTCCATAATATCTTCTAAAGTGACGATGCCCGCAGTGCCTCCATACTCATCGACAACAATTGCCATGTGTAGACGTTTGGCTTGAAATTCTTTTAAAAGGTCATCTATCTTTTTTGATTCTGGAATGTATAATATCTCCGTTCTTAATAAGGCCTGCCATTCAAATTCATCAGCTTCTTCTAAATGACCTAATAAATCTTTAACGTAAAGTAAGCCAGTAATTTGGTCAAAATTTTCATTATAAACAGGAATTCTAGAAAAACCAGATTCTTTTACAATAGCAATTAATTCTTTATAAGTACTTTGAAAATCTACCGCAATAACATCCACTCGTGGCTGCATAATCTGCTTAACCGATACATCCCCAAAGGTCACAATACTTTTTAAAATATCGATTTCTTCATTCGCGTTAAAGCCTCCTTTTACTGTCAAATCAATTGCTTCGCCAATTTCGGCTTTACTAGCCAAATTATTAGAAGCTCTGTGCGCTAGTTTCTTTTCTATAATGGAAGTTAAACTAATTAGCATTTTACTAAGCGGGTAACACCATCTTTGCATAATGCTCAATGGAAAAGACATCAACTTAGCTAAAAAAACATTATTTATTTTTGCGTACACTTTGGGCGCTACTTCTCCAAAAAGGACTAATGCAAAGGTAACGATACCTACGGTAATCACTAAATTAATGGTATTCGCTAGAAAAGAATCCGTCCAAGGTAAAAAGGGAAATAACTCCATTAAATCAGCCGCCCAAGCTCTACAAATTTCCCCTGTAATCATATTGCCCAAGACATAATCCGAGACAATGACGATGGCAATATTAAATAAGTTATTACTAATTAAAATAGTGGCAAGTAAAGTTCGAGGAGATTCTAATAAGGTTAAAAGCCGTTTGGTATTT
Organism: Bacteroidota bacterium; assembly: GCA_017857395.1. Lineage (GTDB taxonomy): Bacteria > Bacteroidota > Bacteroidia > Chitinophagales > Saprospiraceae > JAFMDF01. The sequence continues at coordinate 20,882 of JAFMDF010000039.1, forward strand.
GGTACACTTTCTCGTTCGCTTTTTAATTTTTCTAAATCATTTGGAGAAAGCGAAAAAAAGGCAACTTCTGAACTAGAAACAAAGGCAGAAGCAACCAACAATAATAAAATCAATAAACTAGCTAAAGCAATGCTTAGACTTGAGATTTCAAGCAAGAAAAATGGTAGTAAATTTAAAGCTAACTCAGGCAAGTCAGGTTCAGCTCCCAATATTTTTTTAGTTGTTATTTGGTAACTTGTTCAGTTCAGTAGCTTAAACCCAAATATTGATTACATGGAGATTATTCTACCTCAAAAGGTGTCTATAGTAACGTCAAAATAATAAGTCCGTCATTTAGACACTCCAAGGTCTTGAAGACACTTGGAGGTCTGCCAACAAATTGGCGGAGTTATTTTTGACTATTACTAATTTATAATTTCACCTCTTTTGTCTTCATGCTGAATAGTTACATTATTTAAAAGAAACCTAGTGCAGTAGGCAGTAAAAAGTTGGCAGTAGGCAGTTGATACAGTTTCCCGACAACTAATTGGTTGCAAAAAATAGAGCTACTAATTATTTAGCTCTTAATGCACTAGTAAGTTAAAAAACAAGTAGCAAATTCAAGTCCAAAAAATTGCTTGAAGCGGTATTTTGAACTTCAATTTGCTATACCCTTTATTATTAAGAGGTATATCATTTGATGAATATTAATTTCTAGAACGGTAAATCATCTTCTACTCCTGCATCTGTAGCTGGTGTACTTGGCGTAGCTGCTGGCGTGGTAGGTGTCGCTGGTGCAGCCGTATTTGTTCTTTGCGGTGCAGCTGGTGCATCTTGTGCACTTGGAAAACTAGAAGAATAACCACCTCCGCTATCTTCTCTTCTATCTAAAGATTTCATGACACTTCCGACTACTTCGGTTGTATAGCGGTCATTTCCATCTTTATCCTGCCACTTTCGAGTCGTTAATTTCCCTTCTATAAAAACTAGACTCCCTTTTTTCAAATATTGTTCCGCTCGTTCAGCTAACCATCTCCATACTACAACATTATGCCATTCTGTTAATTTTTGCCATTCTCCATTTTTATCTCTATAATTTTCATTGGTAGCTATATTTAGTTTAGCTACGGCAGCTCCATTTTCTAAGCGCCGTACTTCTGGATCAGCTCCTAATCTTCCTATTAAAGTAACCTTATTTACCATTGGTGTAGATTTCTGTGGTTGAATAAATTTTATCTTCTCGTGAATAGAAGGCCTAAAACAACTCTAAATATAGCGATTTATCTTTAAAATACAAATCAACTATTTTAGGAAAGGCAAAGTTATTAATGTTTTTTTGTTTGACCTCGAAAAAATCCGACTCATTCGTAAGAAGTTCCGCTTTTAATTCAATTTCCCAAAAAACAGCCACTATTTTTTGATGCGTCAATAATTGTTTAAATGGTTTAGAGGCTTTTCTAATCGAATAAGTAGTTGTACCTATTATTTGTTGGAAGTCGTTATGCTTTGTCAATGCTGGTTCATCTAATAAAGCAGTTGTCTCTACTAAAGGAAAATCATATAAATTAAGCCAAATATCTTTTTGACTGCGTTTATTTAAAATAATGGTATCTGCCCGTTTAAAAACCAAATAATTAAAAAATCGGTCTCGTTTTTTTATCTTTTTTGATTTGACGGGTAATATATCAATTAGTTTATCCCCAAAAGCAGTACATTTTTTTTGCATTGGGCAAATTGCACAGTTGGGATTCGCAGGCGTACATTGAGTCGCCCCAAAATCCATAATAGCCTGATTATAAATAGCAGGTATTTTTTTCGCCAATAAATCGGCTGCCAATTGATTGAACTCTTTTTTACCTTGCGTGGTATCAATGGGTGTTTTAATACCAAATACTCTAGAAAGCACTCTAAAAACATTCCCATCCACCACTGCATGAGGTAAACCAAAAGCAAAAGAAGCAATCGCCGCTGCGGTATATGGCCCAACTCCTTTTAAACCTAAAATAGCATTATGGGTATCTGGAAAAACGCCGTTTAGTTCTTCAGCAATAAATTTTGCCGTAAAATGTAAATTCCTCGCTCTAGAATAATAACCCAAGCCTTCCCATAGTTTCATCACTTTATCTGAGGGCGCATTCGCCAAATCAAAAACAGTCGGGAAAGCCGCTTTAAATTTTTCAAAATAAGGTAAGCCTTGTTCCACTCTCGTTTGTTGTAAAATTATTTCTGACAACCAAATATAGTAAGGATTTTTTTCTCCTTTCCATGGTAAAGGTCGGTCATTCGTTTCAAACCATACTAATAAATTTTTAGTAAAAAATTGTTGTTTTGTGGATTTCTTCATAGGGTGTAAAATAAAAAGAAGTACTCAATTCACCAAAAGGCTAGTCATTTAATCTCTCGATAAAATACAGAAGATAGAAGATTTTTTAAAGTCTATACCTTAAAGCATCATTTCTGATTAATCTTTCTAGAAAACAAACATATTTTTATCAAAAAATAAAGAATTATAATCTATTAATTCACATAAAAAAGACTCCTATTCTTATTTTAAATAATAATTTGGAACTAAAGACTGATTATTATTAATTTTACAGAAAATTACCTAACCAAATTAAATCTATTAATATGATTATTGGCGTTCCTAAAGAAATTAAGAATAACGAAAATCGAGTAGCATTAACCCCAGCAGGTGTTACCGCCTTGGTCAATAGAGGACATTCCGTCTATGTACAAGCTTCAGCAGGAGAAGGAAGTGGCTTTAGCGATAAAGAGTATAAAGCAGCGGGTGCAAAAATCAAAAAAAGCATTGAAGCTACTTATGCGGTAGCAGAGATGATTATGAAAGTAAAAGAACCAATCGAATCAGAGTATAAATTGATTAAAAAAGATCAGTTAATCTTTACTTATTTCCACTTTGCTTCTTATCAACCACTAACGAAGGCAATGATTAAAAGTAAAGCAGTCTGCTTGGCTTATGAGACCGTAGAATTACCTAATCGTTCTTTGCCACTGTTAATTCCTATGTCAGAAGTAGCAGGTAGAATGGCGATTCAAGAAGGGGCTAAATATTTAGAAAAGCCAATTAAAGGCAGAGGGGTTTTATTAGGTGGTGTACCGGGTGTACCAGCAGGAAAAGTAATGATTTTAGGTGGTGGGATAGTAGGCACACAAGCGGCAAAAATGGCTGCGGGCTTAGGTGCCCAAGTGACTATTTTAGATATTAATTTAGATAGATTGCGTTACTTAGCAGATATTATGCCTGCTAATGTCACGACCCTTTATTCGAATGAATACAATATTCGACAATTGATTAAAGAAAGTGACTTAATTGTCGGAGCAGTACTGATTCCAGGAGCTAAAGCACCGAATTTAGTGACTAAAGATATGTTGAAAGATATGCGAGCAGGGACTGTTTTAGTAGATGTAGCTGTAGATCAAGGAGGTTGTATTGAAACGTGCAAACCGACTACACATGAAGACCCTACTTATATTATTGACGATGTCGTACATTATTGTGTTGCGAATATGCCTGGCGCAGTTCCTTATACTTCAACGTTAGCTTTAACCAATGCGACTTTGGCTTATGCGATTCAATTAGCTGATAAAGGTTGGAAAAAAGCTTGTCAAGAAAATGAAGCTTTGAAAAAAGGGTTGAATATTATTAATGGAAAGGTTGTTTATAAAGGTGTAGCAGATGCTTTTAATTTAAAGCATACTGCTGTTGAGAAGTTTTTAAATTAAATGGCAAAATAGAATGAGTATATGAGTTAATAAGTTAATGAGGCACTACTTCTCATTGACTTATTAACTCATTAACTTATCGTGTTTTACCACTTAAAGAATACCCCAACATTATAAGAAGGATTAGCATAAATAATCTTCCCAGAAAGCGCTGTTCCTACGCCCGCAGAAAAACCCCAATTCTCTTTCACATTCCAAGCTATTTCAGGAGAAAAAGAAAAGAACTCCGCATTATTAGCAAAAACGCTGGTATTTGTTGATTCCGCAGAAGGTGTCCCATTCTTAAAAGATTTCACCCCAATAAATCGAGCAATCGCTGTCAATCGGTCTTTGAATAACGTAACGCCTGCTTCTATACCATATCGAAATTCGTCAGAAAATCCATTATTCCGATTATTAAAACCAACATATACATTTGCATAAGCGTTTGTGCTGCCTAGCGGAAATCCTGTTCCTGCATCTATTTGAATGAGTTGATTGAACTCTCCATCGCCTGTTTGTAAATTTCCTTGGCTACCACCGCTACTATTACCTATTGGTAAGCCCAAAGTCAACGTCGCAGCTACCGAAATACCACTATTTTTAGTCAAGCCATATTTAAGGCTAATATCAGTATCACCAATGCTATTAATTGCTTCCCCTGCTGTTAATAATTCTCCAGTAGTACCAGATATTTCATTATTTACATAAGAACGACTAAAGAAAGGAAAATAAACAATAGCGGTCAGTCTATCACTCAATCCATATTCTGCATATACCGTTGTATTAAATAAACCGTTGGTTAAATTAGGGTCAATTCTACCTTGGTCTGTATAATGTTGATTGGCAATTAACCACCATTCTGAGATTTTGACATACCCTTTACCTTTCGGTTGTGTCCAACCACCTCCAGCTTGTAAAGAAATGGTAAAGAATAAAAAGGAAAATAAGACAAATATATTTTTCATAATAATTTTAGTTCTTCTTGTTTGAAATAAAGCTTAAGATTAAGTCCTGATTAATTAATTTTTCCATCTCCGACCTTCACTCTAAATGGTTTACAGAAGTACAGCACATAGTCGTAATCTGTTAGGCCTACCCCTTCAAGTTCATAAGTATGCGCTCCTTCAAACACAGTTACTGCTCCAATTTCTAAGGCATCACTAATCGAATTAGGATTATTTGTGAGGTAAATATACAAACCAGGTAAGGCATCTGTTGCTTTATAATTATCGGCTATCTCTAAGGAAACACCGCCATTGATTTCAGTCAAGGTAAAATCTCCTTCTAAGTCATAAAAAGTAGTCGTCGCAATAACACCAGCACGACTAGTTGGTGCTTCTACTACTACCGTTATCATGCTTACTTCTACATCCATTTCTTCTTTCAGCATGCTTCCATCCTCTAAGGTTACCTCCGCTGTAACCACAACATTCCCTTGGGTAATAGCTGTAGCCAATCCATCTTCAGTTATCGCTAAAATACTTTCATCTGAACTCCCCCAAACAACTCTTCCTTCTTCTGTATTGCCAATATTATTGGTGAAACGAGCATCAAATTGAAAAGTCTCTCCCGCAGCAATCGAAGCCGCCTGCACAGTAATTTTCAAGGTCTCCTCTACTCTGTCCATGATAATATCGTCTCCGATACAGGCACTAAATAAGAGGGTCAATAAGGTGATATAAAAGGTATTTTTCATAATCGAGTAATTTAGTGAGGTATAGGTTTTGGTTATACAATTTTATCTAAAATTCTTTGCAAAGTTATGGAAGAAGAAGGAAGAGCGTATCACAAAAAAATCACAAGCTTATAATATTTTGTAAACGATACTTTTTTTTTGTAATTTAAAAGAGGAGAAGAAGTCCCAATAGAGACAAATTTTAAAGGCATGCTTCTTTAAAGCGTAGTTTTTGAAGATAATAGCAGACGTAAAAGTATAATATTTTAGCATGCGACAATCAAAAGAGTTAGTTGTCAATAATGCTCTATCTATATCAGTAAATTCATTCGATATTTTTTTTAAATCAAATTGAGTATTGTTAGTTATTCATCAAAAGTAGTATCATTTTTAGCTATAATGGGAATGACCTTTGCCCGATGCTTTCCTGCTAAAAAACGCTGGATAATTTTAGCCGTTTCGGCATTGCCTTGAATAGGTTTAATGACGTCTCGTAAAGCATATTCGTCGCTAATTTCTTCCGTTTCAATATAACCATACCCACAATAATGTCCTTGTTCTACCAGAACAACCGCTTTTTCAGTTTCTGTTCGACCAGTATCAATAACAAAAAAATCTTCTTCAAAAACGGTTAAAAGATAAGCGATAGCTTCTTCTACTCTTTCATTATAAACTTCAGGCGTTTCTTTTCCCAAACAAGACCCAAGACATTTTTTTACATGATAATTAAAACAAGGTTTATTGCCAGCTTCGATATTACAATGATAGGCACATAATTCAAAAGCAGTTAAAGCTCTTGCCAGATAGCCTTTCGCACTAGCTATTTTAGGGTATTCCGCTACTACTTTCATAGACTTTCTCACCTTGGCAGTTGGCTTAGCAATATCTAAACAATTATATCCTTCTTCATTGATATATTGATGAACGACATACGGAAAATCTCGTAGTCGTTGGGCACGATTCACAGGCGGGCGCAGTCGTTTGATTTCATAAGATTCATGGAGCAAAGCAATCAATTCACTTCCTGTTTTTTCGTAAGAAATATCTGCTACTAATTTTTGTAACTTGCTAGCTTTTGGCGTTGTTTTAGCAAAATGTTCCATTACTCTTTTCTTGATATTAATACTCTTTCCAACATAAACGACCTCTTTATTAATATCATAGAAATAATAAACACCTGCTACTTCTGGCAAAGCATGTAATTGTTCCAAAGTTATATCCACTGGCAATCTAGATTCTTTAACTCCTAGATTGACCATATCTTTCATTTCTTGCTCACTTTCCTCTTTCGCTAGAATTTTTTCAAATAGTATAATGGTTGCTTCCACATCTCCCATCGCCCTATGTCGATTGCGAATAGGGATTTTAAAATGACGAATTAAATTATCTAAACTATAAGATGGTAAGCCTGGAAAAGTGTTTCTGGCCAATCGAACCGTACACAATTGCCTTCGGCTATAAGTAAAACCCAATCTCTTAAATTCTTCTCTAATAAAACCATAATCAAAGCGAACATTATGTGCCACAAAAACAGCTTTTTCTGTCATCTGCACAATCTTCTTTGCTACCTCATAGAATTTAGGTGCGCCCTCCACCATATCTTGGGTAATACCTGTCAAACGAGTAATCCCAAAAGGAATAATTGTTTCTGGATTAATCAGTGTTTCATAACTATCTATGACTTTTTCCCCATCGTGCAAGGCAATAGCAATTTCAGTAATCCGATCTCGATTAGGTCGACCTCCCGTTGTTTCTATATCAACTATCGCATATAATTTTGACATTCCTCGATTGATTTTCTATTCGTCCAAAAAACAAAGATACTAGACTTCTTTATAAATAATAAAAAAAATGTTTATTAAAATACGAATAACTATTTTTTGTTTAATAAAGGACAAAGTAATGAGGTCATAAGATTAATGAGTTTATAAGACGCACGCTCTTTTACTCCACGCCTCATTAAAATTAACACTTCTGCCATTATCCGCTATTTTTTATCACTAAAGCATACCAATCAATCTTTAATAGCATAGTATTTTTACGGCAAAACAAACACTTACCAACGGAAGCAATGAAGTTAATTTGTTGCTTCCATTTTTCACCTTCATCTAATTATAGAGACAAAATGATTACCAAAACCGATGTCAAAAAAGGCCTTCTCCTTTTATTTTTTTGCGCCTTATGCTTCACTCAAATTTTTAGTCAACTTCACAGTCAACGACTTCACTTAGATGTTCGAGCAGGAATCACAACAGGTAGTCCAATTATTCTAAAAGATATTCCATCTGGTGCTACAGGTAAGCCTGGTTTAGGACTTAATGCAGGACTAGAATTGACTTATCTTTTTCATCCTAAATTCTCTGTAAGCATTGGTGGCGCTTATGCTAAAAAAGGTAGTAGTTTTACTTCTCCTGTTAGCGGAAAATACGATGCGACTAGAGGTGTCTTTGGAGAACGGTTTCCTTTCCCTTTACGAGTCAATTATACAGGAACAGTAGAAGCTGGCTTTGACATGACCTATTTAGATTTCCCTATCCTAGCCAATATCCATTTGAAAAAATGGTGGATTGGTTTGGGGTATCAATATTCTATGATGTTAGAAGGTAGCTTAGATGGTTCCGTTGATATAAAAGCACTTTTATTAAAATTTAATGACCGAGCTTTCGATGAATCTAGTAATATCAAAGATTACGACCATTCCATCATTTTAAAAATTGGTCGGCAATTGACCAATCGATTTAGTATTGCTACCGATTTTACCGTTAGTGGCCAACAATTAATGATAGAAATGGAAGAAGGATTTAGCAATCCGAGAAATGTATTTATTAATGTATTGGTTGGATTTAAATTGTTTTAGTAGTAGGTCTCTTGAATGTTGCGATGTTGCGGTGTTGCGATGTTGGGAGACACAACATCGCAACATGGCAACAAAAGCACCAACTCTTAAAACATTGTTAATTTTGGGTATTTCTACTAAAATCAATAGATATTGCGGTGACTTGCAAAAAAGCAAGCGTCCAATTGGTACAAATAAATAAAAATACCTTCACTTATGAAATTTATAAAACCTATTCTAGTCCTTTGCTGTTCGCTCCTATTGACAACTGCCTTTGCGCAGACTAAAACCTTACCTGATGTTACGGTCAAAACCTTAAAAGGGGCTGCCAAAAATATGCAAGACTTTGGGAAAGATGGCAAGATTACCGTTATTAGTTTCTGGGCAACTTGGTGTGCACCTTGTAAAAAAGAATTAGATGCTATCGCTGATGTTTATGAAGATTGGCAAGCAGCTTATGACATGGAGTTAGTAGCAGTTTCCATTGATACGAGAAGAGCAATTGCGACTGTTCCCGCAATGGTCGCAGCCAAAGGTTGGGAGTATACCGTATTAACGGGGAAAGCGACCGAATTACAAAATGCTTTTAACTTTCAAACGATTCCACAAACTTTTTTAATTGACCAGCAGGGTAATATTGTTTATCATCATAATGGTTATGTGCCTGGAGATGAATTTGAATTAGAAGAGAAAATTAAAACCTTGGCTAAGAAATAGGATTTGCTTATTTAAATCCATATTATAAAAGGGCAACGAAATTACTTTCGTTGCCCTTTTTATATAATAAAAGATATTTGATTTCTACAATATATATATTCTAGAATCCCTGTATTCTAAATCAAATACCGCCTTTTAACTATTCAATCGAATCTCATCATCGTTCCCATCAAAAAACTTATACTGGTTGATGTGAAAATCTTCGTCTGCCGTGATACTAATCCACTTATAGTATTTTTTGTACCATTTCACAGGAAAACTATTCCATAACCCTTTTTTCAAATAAGAACAGACATAAGGGTGCGCCTTAATAAGAATCTTAGAATTTGGTCGAGATTGAATAATAAATTCTAAATCTCGCTCAATATCATCCGTTAATAGAATGGTCGCATTCACTTTTCCAGAACCGTTACAAACTGGGCAGACCTCCGCTGTATTAATCTTTACCTCTGGTCGAACACGCTGACGAGTAATTTGCATCAAACCAAATTTACTCAAAGGTAAAATGGTATGTTGCGCTCGGTCTTTTTTCATCGCATCTCGAACTGCCTTTAGTAACATCTTTCTATGCTCTGCATTTCGCATATCAATGAAATCAACGATAATGATTCCACCAATATCTCTTAAACGTAATTGACGTGCAATCTCGTCTGCTGCCTCTAAGTTCACCTTAAAAACAGCCTCCTCTTGGTTAGAACTAGGTGTTTTAGGACCACTATTCACATCTACTACGTGCATTGCTTCCGTATGCTCAATTACTAAGTAAGCACCACTTGCCATGGTAGCGGTTTTTCCGAAAGAAGCTTTTATCTGTCGAGAAATTCCATACGTATCAAAAATAGGTTTATTGGATTTGTGATAATTTACAATCTTTACGGCGTCAGGAGCGATAGACCCAAGAAAATGTTTGATATTATCATACAGTTCTCTGTCATTCACCACAATTCTGTTAAAAGAGTCACTTAGCACGTCCCGCAAAATACTTGAGGCCTTATCCAATTCACTCAATAATTTCATTGGTGGTTGGTTATTTTGCATTTGGGCGTAAATATCCTCCCACTTACTCACCATCAATCTCAATTCCTCGTGCAAATCTGCTACCTTCTTCCCTTCTGCAGCAGTCCGAATAATTAAACCAAAATTCTTAGGTTTAATACTTTCGCCTAACATTTGTAGCCGTTTTCGTTCCTCTGTATTCCCTAATTTCTTAGAAACGGCTACAATATTAGAGAAAGGGGTTAAAACTAGATACCGACCAGGAATGGTAATCTCACAACTCAATCTAGGGCCTTTAGTAGAAATCGGTTCTTTTAAAATCTGTACTAAAAGTGGCTGTCTTTTCTTTAAAACTTGGTCAACTTTACCTGTTTTAAGAATTTCTGGCTCAAATTTAAAATTGTCCAGCATAGGAGTCGTTAGACCACCCGAAACGGAACCATTCGTGTATTTAATGAGTGATTTTAACTTTGGACCAAGGTCGGTATAATGTAGGAAGGCATCTTTTTTGTGACCAATATCCACAAAGACGGCATTCAATCCGGGCATGAGTTTTCTAACCTTGCCGAGAAAAATATCGCCAACGGTAAAATTATTATTGGTTTTCTGAAAATGTAGTTCTACTAATTTAGAGTTTTCCAATAACGCAATTTCTACTTCTGTAGGAGTAGAATTAATAATAAGTTCTTTTTCCACAATAGGTAACTTTGTAGCTGTACCTGATTTAAAAGGAATTTGTTAGGACTAATTTTTCCAACAGTTTTTTAAGATGCCTACGCCCAATAAGCGAGAGAGCTTGCTTCAACTAACGGCAAACTAATTTCATTTGGATTACTGCTATTAATGAACTGTCAAACAAATCACTTTTGAAAAGTGGATTTATGAAAAACTCAGGAGAGCGAAAAAAATGCTAAGAACTGGAGTGTTTATATTTTTAATAGTAGGTTTTTAAAAGAACCTCGTAACTTCATCAGTCGCCATTAGTAATAGCTTAACTGTTTATTATTCATCTTTATCTTATTGCTTACGTATCAGCCTTTTTAAAGGATAGTTAATCAGATGGATTACTAAGAAATGTAGATAGCACAAAATACTTAAGTCTACTTCCATTCAATAGAAATGACCTTTAAATTAGTTAGTTAACTAATTAAATCTACTGGAGTTAGTAATTTTTTATTCACATCACATTATTATACTCCTCCTAGTTCTTTTATCCCGAGTTGTTTTATCTTAACAAAATATGAAATCTATAATTTTTCTTCACGAATAGTCATTCTAAAGAAAAATCATAAATTTCATACCTTGAGATATTCAATAAACCCACTGATACCAAGTAAGATGGTTTATATTTTATCGGTTCTTCTTCTTATGTCTATTCTTGCGCAGACGCTTTTTACGTTTGTGAGTCGCAATCTTATGTCTCTTTCTCTTTTTACCACAAGGCATGTTAAAAATGTTTTTATAAGTTTAATAAAATTATTTTCAGTATATAATAAGCGCAATTTTCAAAATTTAAAATTGCTTTATTTTCTATTCTTTACTCGACTATTTAAGATTATAGGTTTCTTTCATCCTTCAATCCTTATTATTGACATTTCTTCAGAAATAAGGCTGCTTTTTCTTGATTACCTGTTTCTGAGTAAACTTGCGCCAATAAACAATTAGCCGTTCTATTTTCAGGCTCGATTTCTACAGCTCTTCCTAATCGTTGAATCGCCTTGTCGTATTGTCCTGTTTGGATAGCCAATCTGCCTAAATTTGTTAACACCAATGGATTGTCTGGATTGTCTTTATTCAGATTAATCAATTGCAAAATACCTTTCATTGGATTATCCTGTGGTGGATATTCGACATAACATAAAGCTAAATTGACTTTATGTTGAATATCCTCAGGGTCTAAAGATATAGCATTCTCAAAAGCTCCTATTGCTTTTCCTAAAGCATAATCTTTCACTTTCTTTTCGCTTTTACTTTTAAAAGCGGATGCAAAAGTTGTTCCTACTATAGACCAAGCAATTGGCGTATTTTCTATCTCTGCTACTTTTTCTGCATAAAAACCAGCAATATGTGGTTGTTTGTACTCAAACCATTTACCAGATAGTCGCTTTAGCAATTCTTGCTTATTTGACTCATTTTCACTTCCTTCAATTTCTTTTTCTAAAGTAATCAAATAAGATTTTTGGTCACTTGTTAATTCAGCTTGTACATCTCGAATGAGGTTATTAATATCCGTCACTTCTGATGACATTGCTCGTTTACTTTCAATACCAGCAAGATTTTTTGGAATTGGACTAAATCCAAAATATAATAAACAAAACAAAAATAGTCCGACTGTTAGTACACCTATTTGTAATTTGGACATCTATTTATTGAAATTTATTAAGTGCCAAAAATGCGAGTGCAAAAGTACGAAAGTTTTATATTAATTACAGGAAAATGGAGGTAGTAATTAATAAGAATATACAAAAGAAGCTAGATATAATAAAAAAGAGCGAGGTAAGTAGCAATAATAAAGTGGATTTGATAAGTGCTACTGCGAAAACGCATCGCACTTATCAAAATCCGAATTAAATTAGCGAAAGGAATAATCGTAATAATACTGTCAGTTGAAAACTTTTAAAGGAAGCTTTTTGTGTTCCTAATTATTTGCATAACTATTTATACAAAATCCCCTTTTTAAAAGTTGATGAACAGGTATTATTCTGAGTCGTTACTTGGCAATGAAGTTACATTTCCTTTTACTTGTTCTACAAAAACCTTTGCGGGTTTAAAAGAAGGAATGAAATGCTCAGGTATTTCGATGGCAACGTTTTTCTTGATATGGCGTCCAATTTTCTTAGCTCGTTTCTTCACGACAAAAGAGCCAAAGCCTCGAATGTAAACATTTTCACCGTCGGTTAAGGTATCCTTTACTTCCTTGAAGAAAGTCTCTAAAGTAACCAATACATCGACCTTAGCGATGCCTGTCTTCTCTGAAATCGCTGTTACTAAGTCAGCTTTTCTCATATTAAGGACTGGTTTATAATAAGTTATGAATATTTTTTATTTTACTTAACGCGCGGCAAATTTCGTTTTTTTTTTTATTAATTGAAAGATTTTCCAATTTTATTTTGCCGCAAAGTCATAATTAAGTTGATTATCGCAGTTTTTTTGTGTTTGATAATCAGTTAATTATGTTTTTCTTCCATAAAGTCTCCATTTTTCAATGAATTTTTAAGCATAAGTCATTACGTGTATTCTTTTTATGGAATGTGTTGTATTACGGATGCAATCACCGACAGGTTACCTTTTAATGCGATGCTTTAGTTACCTTTGCAAAAAAAGTAGCTGATTTTTAGTAGAAAAATCTAAATCCTAGTTAATATTACCAATAGCTTTATCTATAATTGCAGTAAAATTTATTGAATAAGCAAATGAATAGATGAGTGAATGGAACACTTAAGAAATAAATTAACTCATACAAAATAAATTTATGGTATTATCAATGACCGGCTTTGGTAGAGCAGAAGCCAGCTATAGTAATAAAGAAATTTTAGTAGAAATTCGCTCGCTAAACAGCAAGTTCACAGATATACGCCTAAAAATCCCCCAAAATTACAAGGAAAAAGAGGTGCCTCTTCGAAAATTGGTTTCGGAGAATGTAGAAAGAGGTAAGATTGAAGTGAGTATGGAAATCAGGTCGCCAGAAGGAGACGAAGATTTCAGCTTAAATGTTCCCTTATTCAAACGATATTTCAAAGAGTTAAGTAAATTATCAGGCGAATTTGGTATTACAAGCGAAGGCTTAGTTCCTGCTATTTTACGATTACCCAACGTAGTCGGAGCAGATGTAGGAACACTTAATCCAGAAGAATGGGCGCAAGCACAAATTGCTATTTTAAATGCAGTCAAAGCCTTTAATAAGTTTCGGTCTGATGAAGGTAAAGCGATGGAAAATGATTTACGGCTACGGATTAATAATATCCAAACTTACCTTGGCGAGATTCCTCCTTTTGAAAAAGAAAGAGTAGTCAAGCTAAGAGAACGGTTGATGAAAAATTTGGAAGAAAATTTTAGCAAAGAAAAAGTAGACCAAAATAGATTTGAACAAGAAGTGATTTACTATTTGGAGAAAATGGACATCACGGAAGAAAAAGTTCGTTTAGGTCAGCATTGTAAGTATTTCATTGAACAAGTTGATGCTAAAGACGCACAAAAAGGTAGAAAATTAAGTTTCATCAGCCAAGAAATTGGCAGAGAAATTAATACCTTGGGCGCTAAAGCTTACTCATCTGACATTCAGCGTTTAGTCGTCAAGATGAAAGATGACTTAGAAAAAATTAAAGAACAAGTGGCGAATGCCGTGTAATTAGTTGCTAGTTGCTGGTTACTAGTTCATCCAACCAGCAACCAGTAACCAGCAACCAGCATATGAAAAAAATGTTAATCTTCACTGCTCCTTCTGGCGCAGGAAAAACCACAATTGTCAGACATTTATTAAAAACTTTTGATAATTTGTCTTTTTCTGTTTCTGCTACGACTCGTCCACCAAGAGAAGGGGAAGTAGATGGAAAAGATTATTATTTTTTAACCCTTAGGAAATTTAATAATAGAATTAAAAAAGATGCTTTTGCCGAGTGGGAGGAAGTGTATCCTGGAAAATTCTATGGTACTTTAAAAAAAGAGATAGCAAAAAAGTGGCGCAAGAAAAAAGACATTGTTTTTGATATAGAAGTAAAAGGCGCAACTAATCTAAAAAAACTATACGGTGACAGAGCTTTAGCCGTTTTTATCAAACCTCCTTCATTGGATGCCTTAATTAGCCGACTAGAAAAACGAGATACAGAAAATAAAAAAACTTTAGCCGAAAGAATCGCTCGAGCTAAAGAAGAATTGACCTACGAAAATAATTTCGATAAGGTATTAATTAATGATGACTTAGCCATCGCTTTGGTAGAAGCAGAAGCCATTGTTCGAGATTTTTTAGATTTGGAAGAAAAAGCAGTAACTAAAAGTAGCTCCTAATCTGTCAACTATAGCTTTGACTATACCAAAAATAGGTTTACGAATTGAAAAAAAGCGAATCCATTATTCGCTTGATGCAAAACTCAAAATTTAAATTGCAGTGAGACAGACACAAATAACACAAGGCATTGAAATCAGTATTCAACCAGCTTATCAAGAACAGTATTCTAATCCAACACAAGAAAAATATGTTTATGCCTATCATGTAACGATTAGAAATGCAGGCCAAGCTACTGTACAATTATTACGCCGACATTGGTTTATTTACGATTCTGGTAATCAGCTTAGAGAAGTGGAAGGAGAAGGCGTCATTGGACAAACTCCCGTTATTCGACCAGGCGAAAGTTTTGAATATAATTCTTGGACAGAAATGCAAACAACTATTGGCAAAATGTATGGCTATTATACCATGCTGCGCAAAGCAGACGGTGCCATGATAGAAGTCGAAATTCCAGAATTTCACCTAGTTGCCCCTTTTATTCAAAATTAGTTGGTGATTGGTGACTAATTGGAAAACGGGAACTAATTGAATTGCTTTAATGTTTCGATGTTGCCTTGTTGCCACGTTCTATCGTACAACAAGGCAACATCGGAACAAGGCAACATTCATTCATCATTCAAAATTAGAACTATCAAAGAAGGAATTGTTATAAAATCGACAGGCAGTTGGTATCAAGTTAGAACCGAAGACAATGAAATATTTAACTGTAGAGTCAGAGGGAAATTTAAGCTCAAGAATTTCCAATTAACCAATCCTGTGGCAGTAGGAGACAAAGTAAAATTTATCGTTGAAAAAGAAGAAGGAGCAGGACTCATTAAAACCATTCTCCCTCGTCAAAATTACGTCGTTCGACAATCCCCTCGCAAAAAGCATAATTTACACCTCCTTGCCAGCAATATCGACCAAGCGATTATCTATATGACTATTGCGCAGCCTAAATTAAAACAAGGATTTATTGACCGCTTTTTGTTGATGACGGAACCACATAACATCCCAACGATTATCGTTTTTAATAAAGCAGATGTTTACGAGGAAAAGGATTTAGCCACTTATGAAATGCTTAAAGAAATCTATGAAGAAATTGGGTATAAAACCATTTTAACTTCCTCCGTTAATGGCTTAGGTATTGATGAGTTAAAAGCGGCGCTAAAAGATAAAACTACCTTAATTAGTGGCCAATCTGGGGTCGGCAAGTCCACCTCTATTAATGCACTACAACCTGATTTAGACTTACAGACTTTAGAAATTTCTGATTATACAGGTAAAGGACAACACACCACTACTTTTGCAGAAATGTACCCCTTAGATTTTGGTGGCTATGTAATTGATACACCTGGTATTAAAACCCTCTCTTTCAATAATTTAGAACCACAAGATGTGACTCATAATTTCAGAGAATTATTCCTCTATTCCGAAGATTGTAAGTATAATAATTGTACCCATCGAAATGAACCTAACTGTGCCGTTAAAAATGCGCTAGAAGAAGGTTGGATTAGTGAATTGCGCTATAAGAATTATTTGTTGATTTTAGGGGAAGTGGAAGACCAGAATTCTTGGGAGCGGCATCGGGATATGTGATTATTCTAGCTCGGCTATTTTTTCTTTTAGCCATTTGAGATTTACAACGCCTTTTGCCTCTGAGATCTCTACATTTAATTTCTCTATTGACCTTTTATCACCAGGCATTATTTTAGTTAGTTTCTTAGTAAATTTTATAAGATTAAGATATCTTCCTTTTCTTTCTTGTGGTATTTTCTTATTTCTATTTAAATATACTCTGAAACTTTCAAAAAGGGAATAAAGGGGTTCAATTTCATCAGTTTCATAGTAAACAGCAATAAGCATTAGTTTTGAATTTAAATTATATGCAGGATCTTCATAATCAACTTGGTTTAATAATAGCACAACATCATCATATTTTTTTTGATAAAAATAAAGTTGTGCTTTGTTATAGGTTACAGCATTATCTCTAAATTCAATAGGAATTTTCTCGCTATAGTTATTAATAAAATTTTCAGTCCAACTATATTCCCCTAATCTTAGAGAGGCTAGTATAACATTCTTGAAATCCCATGGAGATATTTCCCCATTAACAAAGATTTCATTCCTCAATAGAATCTTATAAAGTTCAAAAAATTCATTTAAAAAATTCTGCCCTTTTTTATTAGCCTTTCCTATACAATAATTCATGGCAATCTGATACATACTATAAGCTTCATCTATAGGAAAAAGGCTACTATACTCTTTTAATAATTGTTTTAATTTGAAGTAGTGGATTTCATTATCATTTTCCACATACGTTAAAATAATCCTATAATATATTTCTATAGCAGGAATACTTTCGTAACTATTTTTATCAATATGCCTAATTATTTCATCAATAAAAGTGATATTATACTCATGGGAAGAAATAGATTTTCTACTTAATGCAGAACAATACCATTTTAATTTTTCAGAAAAGTAAAATATATCTAAATTTCTCGACATTATATCTATATTTCCTTTCTCCCCTCTTTTTATATCTAAATTAGTAAGTTGGTAATAATTTTTTTCAATCTCATATTGATAATAATAAAAACTGGCTGGTTGGCTTTTTTGCAATTCAGAAAGCCTTCTAGCACTTCTCATTGTACTATTGTATAATTTGATTAATTTTCTACCCCCTACTGCCTCTATTAAATGATTCGCTTGACGAATTGGGTTATCTTCATAAACCTGCTGAGCTAGGAATTTTTCCATTAACTTTAATAATTCTGAATTTAATTTCCTAAAACGAACATCATCATATTTTTTCTGCCCATATATTTTACTCCAGATAACCTCCTTCATTAACTCTTTAGTAGATTTAGCAAAAATATCTTTTATAAATACCTCAAATAAGGTTACAATCGAATCATTCATGTTAAAGTAAGGCGATTCTAAAAATTTTCTTAGTCGATTGACTTCATATTTATCAAAAGATTGGAGGATGGTATAGGTTTTGTTATTCATATTCTACAGGATGAGCGAGCGAACCCGAAGGGTAAATGTCCACTGGACATTTAAGCGAGTGAACCGCAAAGCGGGTGGGATAGCTTAAAGTTATTTTGGAATTTGACAGGATTATAGATTAAATTAATTGAATATATTTTTATAATCAACATTTGATTTATAATAAGGAAACATCACTTTATTATTATTCGTTTATTAATGCTCTATTAGTTTAGTTCAATTTTATGAAAGAATAATAGAAAAAAATTAGGACAAAGAAAAAAAAAATGCACGATAAAAGCAATCACAATCAAAAATGCTTTTTTAAAACTAAGTGATTGAGGTTGAATCGTTTTTAAAAAGTAAAATATTGTCATTACTAGCATTTTTTTTTCACAAGCGTCCTTTTTTTTCAAAAACGCTAATTTCTTATACTATTTTTTTGTATATTGCACGTCTAGAAAAGTGTCAAAATTAGGGTTTTACTTATAAAACGCTATTTTTCATCCTTTTCTAACATAAATATATCAACAAGACCTTTTTCAAGACCATTGAATAGAAACACTAAAGACATCATTAATAAAACTTACTTATTAATGTCCTTTTAAGTTTTTTAACCTAAAAGTGCATGTCGGACGGATTTCCTGTAAATCTAGTTTCGGCATAAAATTGTTACGACGCCATGAATATATCTTTACACAAAATTAAACATTTACTTTTTTTGGCCCTGTTGGCTGTGCCCATTCTGGGACAAGCACAAGCAGGACTCCTTCAAGAAAAGACTGCCTTTAAAAATACTCCACTCAAAATATGGGCGCAAGATTTATCCACAGCGGGACTTGTACTTCGTACAAATCCTGAGCATGGTGAAATTGTTCGTATTGTTGAAGGATTACAATCCGTCGATACAATGTACTATCTTCCCAATGAAGATTTTACTGGTTTAGACGAATTTGTTTTTGAACACTTTACAACCATTCCACCAAGTTTCCCTACGCTAGTTCATACCACTGTTAAAATTAAAGTTTTGCCTTCTTATGTAGAAGCACAGCATGATTATACAGTAATGACGACAGGTGAAGAAGCTAGTATTCGAGTGATTACCAATGATTCTGTCACACACGGGGCATTAACAGTTGATCCTGTTTTTCCAGTAGTCAATCATGGTACCGTAAGTGTTGGGGCAGAAAGAGGTTATGTTAATTTTATTCCAGAAGCGGGTTATACAGGTCTAGCTGATTTTAATTATATTGCTTGTGATTCTATTGGTACTTGTGCCATGGGTTCTGTTACTGTTTATGTAAACGAACCAAATACTACTTTTAACGATGAAATCCGTTTAGGTACAGGTCAAAATACAGCAAAGGCAATTCCAATGCCTTTTATGGTAACAAGTATAGGAACGCCTAGCAAAGGTAAATTAAGTATAGAAAAATCAGCATATGCGGTTGTTTACCAACCTAATTTAGATATTTATGGTACAGATGAGTTTATAGTTTATGGAGAAAATGGTAATCAAAGAAAAGTAATGCTGGATATTATTGAGCGTCCAGTCAATTCTACTTCTTTAGCCAATGAGGATGTCGTATATGCTGTTTTAGGAGAATCGGCCACTATTAATTTAGTGGCGAATGATAATTATGTGGGTGTTAGTCGAGTAGAGATATTAAATGTGCAAGGTGGCACTATTTCTGGTCAGGCAAATTCCAAAGATGGAGAAATTACCTTTACGCCAAATGAAGGATTTAGAGGAGTCGGAAGAATTTGGTATCGAGTTTTTGACGCAGGTTATATGGAACATATTAGTTTTGCGTATATTGTTTATGATAGAAATAATTTTGGCCCAAATGTTAGAGACTACGAATATACATTTAAAGTTAATCCAGGGCAGACAAAAATTATTGATTATAAAGCACCGATTGACAATTATAGCTTAACTCGTACCGAAGGGTTTGATGATAATGCTGGTTATGTTTCTGCTTTTGATAATCAATCCGTTAAATACGAAGCGCCAGAAGAAGCACCTGCCACCGATGAATTTGAAATTTCCTACTGTGTGCCTGCTAATTCTAGCAATTGTCAACAAATAAAGATTAAAATAGAGGTCGTTAACGAAAAAGTCGAAGATTGTAGTAATGATTGTGTCTTCCCAGGAGATTTAAATGCGGACGGCATTGTTAATAGTGCAGATTTATTACCCTTGGGTTTATATGTTGGTGCTAAGGGGCCTGCTAGAGATGGGGCATCTACCCGTTTTAATGCTCAAGCAGCTGCAGATTGGGATATGTCTTTAGTGGAGGAAGTTAATGCAGTTAATCTAAAGCATTATGATGCGAATGGCGATGGCATTATTTCTGAAAAAGATGCGGATGTGGTTAGTAGAAATTATGGCGCCATTAGGCAATTAGTTCCTAATGCCTTACCTGCTTTATCTAAAGGTATTTCCATTACGCCTAATCGAGTAAAGCCTAATCCAGAAGAAATCCCTTATGGCGCTTCTATTCCAGCAGGTAGTTTAATTGAATTTGATATTACGCTTGGAGATGAAGATTCACAAGAATTAGATTTATACGGTTTTACTTTTCCTTTTAAAATTTCGGGAAAATCTTTTATTGATACAGAAAGTATTAGGGTGAAATTTAACGATAATAGTTGGGCGGCTTTAAATGCGCCAACGATTGATTTAGCACAAGATGTTAGTAATGAAAATACCGATGAAGTTCAATTTGATTTAGCTTTTACTCGGACTAGTGGGAAAGCGGTTAGCGGAATTGGACTTGTAGCTACAGTTGGTTTTGTAGTATCTGATGACTTAGAAGGCTTCAAATTACCAGAAGGCGCTGCGCAATTAAAAATAGAAGTTGGACAAGGGTATGCTTTAAATGGAAATGGGCAATATTTCCAATATGAAGGCACAGAAGCAATTATTTTACCAATCACTTTTGAGCAACAAGAAAACGAGGAATTAACCCCTAACAATTTATTAGTTTTCCCAAATCCAGTATCGGATATACTAAATGTACATTTAAATAGTTTTAATTATAAAGTAAATAGCATTTCCTTATATAATATCACAGGACAAGAAGTTTATCGGTCAATTCCAGTAGAAACGAAGCGGATGCCGATTTCAGTAGCTAATTTAGCAGAGGGTTTATATATAATGAGTGTGCAGACTGACGGTGGGGTGTTGAGTAAGAAGATTGAGGTATTGCGTCAGTAAGCTAGCATAACTGTAGCTTAGGCTTCTAGCCTAAGTAGGATTATGCTAAAAGTACAGCTTCAATGCTGTACCATTAAATTCGGATATATTCATGGTCTTGATAAATCTGGGCTGCACGACATCGTGTAAGCCCGATTTTTTTTGTAGCACTTACTTCCGTAGCTTGGGCTTCTAGCCCGAGTATTGAGTGAGCTACTAGGACAGAATCTCCAAGCTACTTTAAGGCATTCGCCTTCTGCAAAGCTACTGTACCTAATTCTGTATTCCCTGCATTCATATAAGCATTTCCTAAATTTCGCCAAGCCGCTGCGCTATTCGGTTGTAATTCGGTACTCTTCTTAAATAAATCAATCGCTTGATTTAAATTTCCACTCATGCCTTGTGCTACGCCTAAGCCAAAGACGGTCTCATAATCATTCGGTAAAGCCTTTTGTGCTTCGGTTAAGTATTGGATAGATTTTGGCAAATCGCCTTGTTGTTGCCCATAAAATAAGCCCGCATCTCGATAAGTAATGGCTCGATTATTAAAAGCATCGGTATAATTAGCATCTAATTTTAAGGCTTGGTCATAGTAACCAATCGCTTGGTCATATTGCTTTAAATAATTATGGGCATTCCCCAATAATAAATAAGCGTTTTTATAAGTAGGATGTATTTTGATTGCGGCTTGCAAATGCCCTACGGCTTCTTGTAGCATCGCTGTGCGCTTAGTTTCATTTTTCTCTTTAATCGCTTCTGCCGTTAATTCTCCGCCCGCAGAATTACGCAGTTTGGCACTGTTTCTTGATACTTCTACATCGGTGGTAAATAAAGTAAAATTACTTTTCCAAGATAAATTCCTATGAATGGTTTTCGCACTTAATAATAGTAAAATAATGCCTCCTATAAAAAGTACCAAACTTAGTTTCCTCTCCAAAATCTCTCTCCCTCTGGAAGTTGTTGGGGAGAGGAGAAACGCCACCACGCCCAAACAAAAACCTACCGAAGGCATAAATAAAAACCGCTCTGACATATTCGTACCAATCGGAAAAACGATATTAGAAACCACGGAAAGCGTGATTAAATAATACAAAATACCGTAACTCCACAATCTCTTTTTTAATAAACCAATCAGACCTATAACGCCTAGTCCAACATATAATAAAATGCTTGAAATGACTTGCCAATCTCCCCAATTCATCAGGTTGATATGTCGAGGATAATAATCATGGGTCAATGGATGTGGAAAAATTAATAACTGCACATATTTCCCTAAAGTAAAAATAATGGTTGCCATTTTCTCCCCAAAAGCCAATTCCACCCATCTGCCATTTTCTATTTTCAAAAAAGGGTTATTCATTAATTCCATAGATACTTCTCCACCAAAATTACCACCTAATACTTGCCCTCTAATTATCAGAAATAATATCGCCCCTAATAAGAAGGGGAGGGTTTGTGTCGCAATCTTTGTAAATTTAGCTTCTGTAAAAACGAAATAAGTAAGCGGCACAACAGCTAGAAAAGTAATCGCATTCTCTTTCGCCATTAAGGCTAAAAAGAAAATGACTCCAGCTACAACATTCAAGCCATTCTTATTTTCTTGAAAAGCTTTCAGCGAAAATAATAATGCTGCCAAACTCCCCAATAAAGTCATTATCTCATCTCTCCCTTTTATATTTGCTACCACCTCTGTATGGATGGGATGCGCCATAAAAAACAAAGTTGTCAATAAGGCTATTAATGCACCTGACGGTAAATCTCCTCTTGCTCTAAAGAGTTTTATCAGTAAAAGGTAAAGCACTATTCCTAATAGTCCATACAGCAACACATTTCCTAAATGACCGACCAAAGGACTTTCTCCGAATAGCGCATATTCAACCGCAAACATCACCAAAGTTAATGGTCGATAACGTCCTCCTGCAACTAATTTATCTTTTCCTTCTACTTTGAAAAAGCCATAAAAAGTATCGTATTGTAAAATGCCTGAAATACCACTAAATCCTTTTGTGGTAAACATATTGTCGTAAATGACGATAGCATCATCTTGGGTATATTCATGCGTCAGGGTGTTGCCATAGAGCAAAAAAGCAACAGCAAAAATGAGCCATTTATGTAGGCGAGTATTATTCGTCCAAGTACTAATCAATGATTGATTTTGGCTAGTGCCCTTTTTAGCACCTATCTTGTTTTTAGTTTTTTTATGCTTAGACATTAATTGAGTGTTTGCTATTAGTCGGTATTTCCGTAGCTTGAACATTCTTGTCCGAGCAATTGACGAGTGTTTTTTGCTCGGACAAGAATGTCCAAACTACGGTAGGAACTAAAGTTCCCAGCTACTATAATATCTCTTTTAATTTTTTCATTGAAATATTCGCCCCACAAATAATTATTACGACTGTTTTACCTTGATAAGTTTCAATTTCTTGTAAAAAACTAGCTACCGCCACTCCTGCTGCACCTTCAATAATCTTATGGTGCTTTTCCGCAATCAATCGAATGCTATCAGCAATAGCTTCCTCTGACACCAAGGTATAATCATCCACATATTGCTGACAAATTGGAAAAGTAATAGATCCATCTTCCAATCCACCCGCCGAGCCATCTGATAAGGTTTCTTCAAAATCAATAAACACCACTTTGCCTGCTTTGATACTGAGGTACATTTCAGGTGATTTTTCTGGCAAGCAACCAATCACTTTAGTAGTCGGACTAATATTTTTAATGGCAGTCGCCACTCCTGACATCATTCCTCCCCCACCAATGCAGCCTAGTACATAATCAATAGGCCCCTTTGCCTGAAAATTCATTTCTAGGCCCATTGTCCCTTGCCCTGCGATAATTAAAGGGTCATTATAAGGAGACACCCAAATTAAGCCGCTTTCTTCCGCTGCGGCTTTGGCATGTAATTCCGTTTCTAAACTATTATGTCCAAAAAATTCCAATTTAACTGGATAACTTTTAAGGGCTTCTACTTTAGCAGGGGAAGCGTTTTCTGGTAAAAAGATAGTACCTGTTGCTCCTGCGATGGTTAATGCCCTGGCAAATCCTTGGGCATGATTGCCCGTAGACGCCGTAATGAAACCAATTTTGCGTTCGGCTGGCGTAGTAGATAATATTTTATTTAAAGCGCCTCTTGCCTTAAAAGAACCAGTATATTGTTCATTTTCTAGTTTTAAATAAACTTGTCCGCCAGATAATTGACTTAAATAATTGGAAGGAAATAAAGGCGTTCTTAGGATATTTCCTTTTATTCTTTTTTCGGCAGCTATGATTTCTGGAAACAGATTCATTTAAATGATTTTTAATATTTTGCTGTAGTGCCAAGCTCTGCTTGGTGTAATTTTCACCAAGCAGAGCTTGGCACTACAGCAATTGTGCGTTACAGAAATCGCAAGTTACGGAATGATTAGAAAATCTTATTAAAATGAAGCTAGAATCTAGTTGGGAGCGCTATAAAATAAAAAAGACCGCCTAACGAAGGCGGTCGAAAACGGACTATGAGAAAACCAAATGAGAAAAGAAAAAATATTAAGTCTAAAACACTATATTTTACAAGAGATATTTAGAAGTCAGACCGTCCATTTCATGGACTGTCAGAAGTCAGATGGCTCTAATTTTCAGTTAAATGATCTAATTGGTATAATTGATATTTTTCAATGACTTGAATCAATTGTTCACTATAGTTATTGGCTTGGCTAAATCCTGCCGTTTCTAAACCTTTCGCCCATTTTTTATAATTCTTTTTATACCCTTTTAAGGATGCATATTTTGAGGTAGACAGTAATTGACTATGGTTTCTCCAACTTTCCCATGCACTTTGATAGGTTTTTATCATTGCGGATTGATTACCGACTTGGAAATTTTCGCAATTCGCACCATCGATACAAGTAATGGCAAAATGGTTATTGTATTGCTTAGCTAAACTATTCGTGCCTGCATGACTTGCTAAAAGTGCCTGCCCCATTTTAATACTTGCAGGGATGTTAAATTTTTCCATTTCTACTATCGCTACCCTTTTAAAGCGATTAATATATGCTTCCACAGCTTCGTCTCTTAAATTAACAACCGCATTTTTTGGTGTGGTATGTTTAGCTGCTTGGGAAAAACCACCGACCATTAATTTTGAAGTAGCAGTAGTTGCTTCCTCGGATAAGGTATTTGGTGCGCCTAAATTGATATTAAATTGTAAATCTTTTTGAAAAAAAGCATAAAGAAATAGGGCAACTAAAGCTAGTCTAAACCAAGGAAAAGGGCGTGTGCTAAAATAGCTTTTAATGCCACTTTTTGCTTTTGTCAACAGTTGATGTTTCGCGGCAATAAACGGCACTTTTAAGGCTATTAAGATTCTTGTCAATAATTGTTGCCAAGTGATTTCCTGATAGACTTTCCTATAAATATCAATTCTATTTTTAGTTTTAGTTTTATGTGTTGTCTTGTCTTTTCTTTCTTTGGTTTCTGCTTTTGGAAATAAATTGAGTTGATTCATCATAGAAATATTTAGTAGTAATCAAACTAAATGGTGATTGAATTTTTGGGGTAGTATTTAAAATAGGATATTCTTTAGACATTATGTATGAGAAAAATTTAAATTAATGCGCGCGCGTATACGTAGAGC
>JAFMDF010000271.1 GCA_017857395.1 Bacteroidota bacterium
TTATTTTCCTGAGAAAAAATAATCCGATTGCCTTTCACCCCCAATACGGTCGCAGTTTCAATAATACAATCCTCACTTTTATAGGGACAGCCCGTAAAATAAATAGCTTCTCCTACTTTCAAAGGCGTAAATCTTGGGGTCAAGGCTTTAATATTCGGAGAGTGGTATTTAGTCGCAAAAACAATCCAATCTCTAAGTTGAATGGAGGCCTTGTCAAACCCAAGTACTTCCTCCTTATCTTCATTTAGCAATTGACCTATCACAACAGAGTCCGTCTTATTATTTTTGGGATGCATGATCCACTTTTCTAAATGCGCATTAGGACTGACGCCTTTCATCCCTTTTGGGTTGGCAATCATTAGGACGTGCTTAGCCGTAGCTGCAAGCACTCCCTGTTTGGTATCAATCAAAAAGCCTGTTCCAGCATAGGTAAAAGAAGGATGAATATATTGTTGGTCATTTTCATACCAAACTTCATTTATTAAAGCAATATTGGATAAATCTGGTGGTGTATTTTTTATTGCTTTAGTATCGAGTTGTTTAGTACATCCTACTAAGGAAACAAAAATAAAAACAATAAAAAAATAGAAAAAGAAAGGTTGGCTGGCTTTGCGCATTATTGAATTTTAAACTATCTAAAAAAGAACGCAAACTAGACAATCCGTTAATATAATGCTTAAAACCAGTAGATTTTAACAGGTTTTTTACAACTATTGGCCAATTTTCACAAGTCGCTAGAAAATCAGGGACTAAGCCAATTCTAATCGTCGATATTGCGTAGGAGAAATCCCTGCATTCTTAGAAAACAGTCGAGAGAAATAAGCAGGGTCTTCAAAACCTAATTCAAAAGCAATTTCTCTGACCGTTTTATTGGAGAATTTCAACTGTTTTTTAGCTTCTAAGACGAGTCTGTCTTTGATAATTTGAGAAGGACTTGGATATTCTAGGGCTTGCAGGCGTTTAGCCAAAGATTTAGGCGCAACAAATAATTTTTCTGCATACAATTTTATTTTTTCTTCTTTTTCTTCTTTTTCTTCTTTTTAGGAATCTGATTATTCGCATCAGGAAAAACAATCTTTGGTTTCACCTTTGCCGCTTCTTCTGGCGTCATCCAACCGTAAGCAATGATAATCAAGACATCGCCAACTTGCGCTTTTCGAGCTGCTGCACCATTCAAACAAATAATACCAGAGCCTCTTTCGCCGATAATGGTGTAGGTCTCAAAACGTTCGCCATTATTATTATTGACAATTTGGACTCTTTCCCCTTCATAAAATCCTGCGGCGTCCATTAAATCTTCATCAATGGTAATACTACCCACATAATTTAATTGTGCCTCTGTAACTTTAACTTGGTGTATTTTTCCTCGAAATCGCTGTATTAACATAGTATTTTAGATTAATTATTGACAAAAAATTGAAATAAAAACAAAACCCGTCTAATTGAGCAAAGTTTATGAAACACAAACTAATTTTATCCCTAGAAAACTAGTAAGTCTGCATTTTATAAACGAATTTGTGGCCCATTAAGTCACTATTTTATAATTTAAGTACTCGGACACATTTATTAATGGTTTTTAGAACTATCTTTTTCCGTTATTTTTCCTTAAAAAATAATTCAAGAGCTACGGCTATTAAAGGATTTTTAAAGAAAAACTATCGAAAAAATCTTAGCCCTAAAATTCCACGAATAATTATGTCCGATTACTTAGTATCCGCAAAAGTACTATTTAGACCTAAACAAAATCAATGTCTTATTTAAAATACACCTTTTTCTTAGCAATAATCGGGCTAATTGCAGCTTGTAGTTCTAATCAGAAAGAAGCAAAAACTGAAAAAGAAATGCCTAAAGAACAAGTTACCACTCCCACTCCAAACACCAATTATAGCACCCATAATGTACCATGGAGTGAAATTAGTAGTTTTGATAAAGTAGATTTCGATTATTTAGTGCCTTATGGCGAAGCAGAATTGCAAATTGGGGAATTAAGAACGCCGCTAAGTCAAGATACTTTTCCATTAGTCATTTTTATTCATGGTGGTTGCTGGATGTCTGCTTATAATCTAGACCATGTTTCCACCGTTTGTGCGGATTTAGTAAAAGAAGGATATGCCGTATGGACACCAGAATATCGGAGAGTGGGCAATGAAGGAGGTGGTTATCCGAATACTTTTAAAGACATCCAAGAAAGTGTAGATTTTGCTAGAACCTTAGCGGATATCTATCCTCTGGATTTAGAGAATGTGGTTGTCATGGGGCATTCCGCAGGTGGACATTTAGCATTGTGGCTAGCTACACAGCAAAATTTAGCTAAAAATAGTCGTTTATACAATCCAAATCCATTGCCTTTAAAAGGCGTTATTTCTTTGGCGGGTATTACAGACCTCACTGCTTATGATAAGATTGGCAATGATTGTAGCACGGCTGTTGTTAAATTAATGGGTGGTTCGGCTACTGAAATGGAATCTAGATATTATAAAGGCAGTCCAATTAATTTATTGCCAACTAATATACCGATTCGTTTGATTCATGGTGATAAAGACAATATTGTGCCGATAAGTCAAAGTGAAGCTTTTGCTAAAAAAGCCAAGGCTAAAGGCGATGATGTAAAAGTTTTGACGATTGAAGGCGGTGGGCATTTTGATATGGCTTCGCCTTATTCTGCAGCTTGGAAAGTGATTAAGGAAGAATTGGCTAGTTTGGTTGATTAAATTATTAATTCGAGTTGCGAGTTGCGGGTTCATAGACGAGTAGAATTGGAGCATTAAACGTCCAAAATCTAATTAGTTTCTCCGAATTCAGCTAAAATTGTATATAACCCGCAACACGAAACTCGTAACCCGCAACTTTAATTATTAAACGTGACACAACACCCGCTACATCAAGAATTAGCCATATTAGCCAATCAACTCGAAGGTGAATTACACTTCGATAGTCTTATGCGAACGCTGTATGCAACAGATGCCTCCGCCTATCAGGAAATGCCCCTAGCCGTTGCTTTGCCCAAAACGGATACAGATATTAAAGCCTTAATTGCTTTTGCAAGCAAGCATCAAACCTCCATCATTCCAAGAACAGCAGGTACTTCTTTGGCAGGGCAATGTGTGGGAGATGGAATAGTAGTCGATGTTTCCAAATATTTTACCAAAATCATTGAATTCAACAAAGAAGAAGGCTGGGTTCGAGTACAGCCTGGGGTAGTTCGAGATGAATTAAATCATTTTCTAAAACCGCATGGTTACTTTTTTAGTCCCATTACTTCTACTGCCAATCGAGCCATGATTGGGGGCATGGTAGGGAATAATTCTAGTGGCACGACCTCTATTGTGTATGGCACAACAAGGGAACATGTATTGGAATTAAAAACCATTTTAAGTGATGGTTCAGAAGCTGTTTTTAAGGAAATAGATATAGCTACTTTTGACAAGAAGAAAGCACAAGATAATTTAGAAGGACAGATTTATCAGCATATTTATGAAGAATTAAGTCAAGCCCAAATCCAAAAAAATATCCTTACTAATTTTCCAAAAGCTTCTATTCATAGACGAAATACAGGCTATGCGGTTGATTATTTATTAAAGATGAAGCCGTTTGAAGAAGGGGCATCTAATTTCAATTTCTGTAAATTACTCTGTGGTTCTGAAGGGACTTTAGCTTTTACAACCGAAATAAAAATTCACGTAGACCCTTTACCAGCACCTTATGATATTGTAGTAGCCGCTCATTTTGAGTCAATTAATGACAGTATGAAAGCGACTCAATTTGCCATGAAACATACGCCGAGTGCTTGTGAATTGATGGATAAAATCATCTTAGATTGTACTAAAGATAATATCGAACAAAGCAAAAATCGCTTTTTTATAGAAGGCGACCCTGAAGGCGTGTTGATGATAGAATTTAGAGGGCAAAATGCAGCAGCAGCAGAAGCCAAAGCAGATGCTTTAATTGCTGATTTAAAAGCAAAGAACTTAGGTTTTGCCTTTCCAAAAGTCTATCCACCCAATACTAAAAAAGTATGGACTTTGCGAAGTGCTGGTTTGGGCTTATTATCCAATATTTCAGGGGATAAAAAAGCAACGACTTGTATTGAAGATACCGCAGTTGCTTTAGAAGATTTAGCCGATTATATCAGCGATTTTGAGGAGATGTTAGCTGGTTATGGGCAGAAAAGTATTTATTATGCCCATGCTGGAGCAGGAGAAATTCATTTACGTCCCATTCTAAATTTAAAAACAGCAGAAGGAAATGAACAATTCAGGGCAATTTCTTTGGACTCTGCCAAATTAGTCAAAAAATACCAAGGGTCATTAAGTGGGGAACATGGCGATGGTCGATTAAGAGGTGAATTTATTCCGATGATGGTTGGTGAGGCAAATTATGATTTATTCAAACGCATCAAAAACACTTGGGATAAGCATCATGTTTTTAATCCTAATAAAATTGTCAATGCCCCACCGATGAATACGGTGATGCGCTACGAACCGACTAAACCAACACCGAGTTTTGAGACGCTATTAGATTTTTCTGAAACAGGAGGGATTTTACAATTGGCCGAAAAATGTAATGGCTCGGGTGATTGTCGAAAGTTACCTTTATCAGGCGGAACGATGTGCCCAAGTTATATGGCAACTCGAAATGAAAAGGAAACCACTAGAGCACGAGCAAATACTTTACGGACTTTTCTTACGGAAAATACCAAGACCAATCCATTTGACCATGAAGAAATTAAGGAAGTCATGGATTTATGTATTTCCTGCAAAGGTTGTTCGTCAGAATGTCCTTCCAATGTAGATATGTCTAGTTTAAAAGCAGAATTTTTGCACCAATATTATCAAACTAATGGAATACCATTACGAGCCAAGGCTTTTGCTAACATTAATAAACTGAATGGTTTAGGGGCAATTATTCCGAGTGTATCCAATTTCTTTTTGAATAATGGTTTGACAGGTGGTTTAATGAAAAAAGTATTAGGCGTTGCGCCCAAAAGATCATTGCCGACTATCCAAAAAACAAGCTTGCGGAAATGGTATCAACAGCACTACCCTACCCTAGCTATTAAAGAGGAATTCAAAGGGCAAGTCTACTTATTTTGTGATGAATTCACCAATTATAATGATACGCCAATTGGTATCAAAGCCATCAAATTATTGACTCGTTTAGGCTATGCGATAAAAATGGTCGAGCATCCAGAAAGTGGTCGAGCCGCATTGTCTAAAGGCGTATTGCCAATGGCACAAAAAGTAGCTATTGAGAATGTTGCTATTTTCAGTTCACTTATTTCTAGTAACACGCCTTTAATTGGTATTGAACCTTCCGCTATCCTAAGTTTTAGAGATGAATATCCTCGTTTAGTCGCTGAAAAAAATAAGCAAAAGGCAAAAAAATTAGCTAAAAATGTCTTATTAGTTGATGAATTCATAGCCAATGAAATTAAAAATGGCAACATCACCGCAGCATCCTTTACGAAAGCAACCAAACAAGTTTTATTACATGGGCATTGTCACCAAAAAGCGTTGTCTAGTGTCGATAATTCTGCTTGGTTACTAGGTTTACCCGAAAATTATTCGGTGGAAGTTATTCCTTCTGGTTGTTGTGGTATGGCAGGTTCTTTTGGCTATGAAAAAGAGCATTATGAGGTGAGTATGCAGATTGGGGAATTGGTTTTATTTCCTGCTGTTCGACAAGCAAAAGCAAATGTTATTATTGCTGCACCAGGCACTAGTTGTCGGCATCAGATTTCGGATGGGACTGGGCGGAAGGGGCTGCATCCGGTGGAGGTTTTGTATGATGCGTTAATTTAATGAAACTGTTTCCATAATACTTATTCATCTTTCATCATTTATAGTTCATCATTATCCAATAACCATCCTGTTAATCCTGTATAATCTTGTCATCCTGTAGTGATGTTCCCCTTCTCCGAAAGCATAATAGCCACAGGTTTAGTCCGCTCAAACTGAGACAAAATAATAATCATAATGACCGTAATCGGCACACTTAAAATCATCCCTGTAATTCCCCACATTGCGCCCCAAATAGATAAGGATAGAATGGTCACTAAAGGACTAATATTCATAGAACTGCCCATTAATTTAGGTTCTAAAAAGTTACCGACTAATAATTGAATAACACCAACAATAGATAATACGAGGATACTTGGCAGGAATTCCCCAAATTGAAATAAACAAAAAATCGCTGGAAAAACGGTGCCAACTAAAGAACCAATCGTTGGAATAAAATTGAGTATAAAAATCAAAAATGCCCAAAATTCAGGAGCATCCACACCAATCATCCAAAGTGCGATATAACTTAAAATCCCTGTCACTAAACTCACCAACGTTTTCAAACGAAGGTAGTTAGAAACCGAACCGCCAATTTTTTCTAAAAGCTTGTCTACTTGCTCATTTTGGTCTTTCCCCACAAAAATTGCTTGTAATTTAGGTCTAAAATTATCTTCTTCTAATAAGACAAAAACGGCATATAAAAGTATCATAAACGCATTGCTAATAATATCCGTAAAAGAGGCAAATAAGGAACGTAAAATCGAACCGAATTGAAGATTGCCTGAATAGTCTTTTAGCTTTGCGGCTACATCTATTTTTAATAAATTATCCAATTGCCCAATAATCGCATCGACATTCGGTTGATATTTATCTAAAGATTGAACCAAGTAATTGATATTGCTAGTGATAATATTAGAGACAAAGGAAAGGACGGTGATAATTAAAACAAGCGAAAGGATATGTTTTGACCAATTAGGTAAATATTGCTTGACAAAAGGAATTTTATCTAAGGCATTTTTAATTTCTCTGCCAATAAACCAAAGTAACATGCCTAAAATAAAAGGCACTAAAATACTTTGTCCATAGATAAGCAGGAATATAGTAGACAAGATGATGATAAAAACAGCAGCGGTTTTTTGTAGATTCATGTTGTGTGTAGTTAACTTTCGAATTGGGGAAATCCAGCTCTTACCTAGTTGAATTGCTACAAATGTAATAAATAAAGTTTAGACTGACTTTAGGTCATCCTGTAAAAAATAGATAACCTGATTTTTGACAATTTGTCTTGAAAATTTTAACATCCGTTGTCCTTTAATTATCCGTTGTATAAATTCTACAGCGGATAATTAAAGGACAACGGATGATTATCTATTTCATGTCTGATGCGCTATTAATTTCTTAATATCATTACTTTCTTCGTTTCTTGATAATCGGCAGAATAAAAATGGACAAAATAAATACCTTCATTGATGGTCGCTATATCTAAAGAAGTACGTTTATTGCCTTTAGAGATTATGCTAGAAGCAATTAATTGTCCAGTTACATCTGTCAATTTGATGGCGGTATCCTCCTCTAAAGACGATTCGATTAGCACCTTCATAAAATGACTAGCAGGGTTGGGAAAAACAGAGAAGGGTTTTGGTGTAAATCCAAAGATTTCAGTTGTAAACAGGTTATTACAAGTAGCACTTCCTTTATCATAAACCCCTCCGACATTATAGATTTTTTGTTCAGTAAGGTCAAAAATAGAAAGGTCAAGCTTAGCGTTATTCCCCCAAGTACAATTTGGACAAGTTGCTTGTACATTATCAATATAAATATTATAAAGGTCTTCTTTATCAATTAATTCCACTTTTTCTGCACAATTTTTCGCATTCCTGAAAGTAACCAAAATAACCTCTTCTGTCGTTTTAGTAGGTTGATGTGGTTCTCCATCAAGCAGGCCAATGAAAAAATAATCTTTATCTTCTGCCATTTCAGGGCTAGCAACAATATCAATATTTTCATTCCATATTCCATTGTGACTAATCATATCTGTCAATTCAAAACTTCCTGTTGGCGCAGAAAAAGAAATTTGTCCCGAACCGATAACATAGTTTTCCATATCAATATTTGGCTTCCAAAATACCGTGTATAGTCCAGTATCATCTAGAGATATTTTAAATTCAAAAAGGTCTGATTGTTCAGATTGGGAAAAGGCTGGGATAGCAAAAAGAAAAGCTAAAAAGAAGGTCAATCTTATTTTCATTTTTTAATTTTTTTTGGGGAGTATTAAGGAAAAGGTGGAAGAAGGGGAAGAGAAGGGATAATATTGTTACAAATTCAAAAATTATTCCAAGTGTTGTTAAAATAATCTATTACCTTTAACTTAATGTTCAATTCCAATTAATTTAACCAATACAACTCGATACATGAAAAAATTATTACCCTTCTTTATGCTATTTATTACCCTAAATCTTATGGCGCAAGATTTGGTTATTAATGAATTTTTAGCTTCCAATGATGCTATCATTGCCGACCAAGATGGCGAATTTGGGGATTGGATAGAATTATATAATAATGGAACTGCTCCTATTAATTTAGCAGGATATGCGCTCTCTGACGATGCAGAAAACTTAGCACAATGGGCTTTTCCAGCAGGTACAAACATTCCTGCCAAAGGCTATTTAATCATCTGGGCAGATAATGACGAAGACCAAGCTGGGTTGCATGCCAATTTTAAATTATCAAGTGGTGGAGAAACGATTTATCTAACCAATACAGCAGGTGCTTTTGTGGATACCATCGAGTATAAAGACCAAACAACAGATATTTCTTTTGGCAGAATTCCTAACGGAACAGGTGATTTTCAAGTCATGAAACCCACTTTTAATGCAGAGAATAATGCCGATAGTGATGGTGATGGCATTAATGCCAATGACGATTGTAATGATGCCGATGCGACTATAGGGGCAAAACAAGCCGCAGGCACAGCTTGCAATGATGGCATTAATGTGACCCAAGATGACCAAATTCAATCCGATGGTTGTACTTGCGCAGGTATTATGCCAGCATCCAACGGTTTGGTCATCAATGAAATCATGGCATCGAATAGTGAAACGATGGCAGACCAAGATGGCGAATTTGAAGATTGGATAGAGTTGTATAATAATGGTTCAGTTTCTATTGATTTAGAAGGATATTATTTGTCTGATAATATTAATAATCTAATGAAATGGACATTTCCAGCAGGCACATCTATAGCTGCTAATGGTTATGTTACCGTATGGGCAGATGAAGATGGTATGCAATTGGGCTTACATGCCAATTTCAAATTAGCCGCTTCCGCAGAATCTGTTTATTTAGTCAACCCAGCAGGAGAATTGATAGACCAAATTAATTATATCGACCAGAAAAAGGATGTTGGTTTGGGTAGAAACCCGAATGGAACAGGGGATTTTCAGAAAATCATTCCTACGTTTAATGCGCAAAATAGCATGACGACTAGTACAGAAATATTGGCAACAGAACAAATTGGATTAACCGCCAGTCCAAATCCTGCGAGTCAATATTTCAATTTAAGGATCAATGAATTAACAAGCAAAAACAGAGCTGTAGTGATTTATAATTTAGCAGGGAAAGCAGTTTATGAAGCGACTGTTTTGAGAAATGTACAAATTGATGTCAGTCAATGGACATCAGGGATATATATTATTCAAGTTGGTAGTAGCCATTTGAAAATGGTAGTTAGGTAATGCTACTCTTAATCCTACAAATGTTCAATCGGTAAGCTATTCTGATGATTTCGACTATTTCTGTAGCGGTAATCTAATTACTAACTTCTTTTATCTTCTATTAGTAAATATGGTTTATTCCTAACCAATCTTTTTGTAACTTACCTTAAATTTAATTCCAAGAAACTATAAATTCTTATACCATGAGAAATATCATTTTGTTAGGCTTCGTTTGTCTAACATTTTTTGCTTGCCCCCTAAATCAACCGTCCGATTCCACCAATAACCTTACCTCTTCTGATCAGCCAGCCATTTTTTCCAATGTGATTAAAATTCCGAAAGGTTATAAAAAATTGGCAGAAGTAAATGGCGATTTAGATAAAGACAGTATTGATGAAAAAGTATTTGTATTTGATACGCCAGAAGAAGGAGATTTAGGTACTATTAGAGAAGTCCGTATTTATCTGAAAGGCATAAAAGGTTGGAAGTTATGGCATAAAGCTAGAAATGCAGTTTTATCAAGTCAACATGGCGGCATAATGGGCGATCCATTTCAAGATTTAAAGATAGAAAGAGGCTGCATCGTTATCAATCATTCTGGAGGAAGTCGACAAAAATGGGCGTATACCCATCGTTATAGATATCAAAAAGGAGATTGGAAATTGATTGGTGCGACTGCAGTTGCAAATGATCCTTGCAAGGAAATAGAAACATTTGACTATAACTTATCTTCAGGCAAAGTCAATTACCAAAAAGAGTATGAAAATTGTGAAACAGAAGAGCCCACAATCACTAAAACAGATAAAGCAACCTTTGTTTATAAGCGGTCATTTTTGCCAAATATGGGGCAATTTTCTTTTGAAAAGATTTATGCTATTTCTCCAAAAACAGGAAAGTGTGTACCAGAAGTGGCGTGTTTTAATTATAAGGCTAAAAATAAAGATATTAGTGGATTGTCAGGCGTTTATACTTTAGGTGGACATGATGAATCTTGGGTATTATTACTCCAACCACAAGATAATCGGTTAGCAGCTACTTTTATGGAAATTGATGGCATGTTACCTCCAGATGATCAACTACCAATTTTTATAAAAAACAAGGCAGGACGGGTTTTGCACCAATTTGAGATTGACTTTTCAGCGAATACTTTCCAATCAGAATTGGGACATGGTTTCTTTTTAAATACTTCTGATGGAGAATTAGTAACCTTTTTAGAAAAAGAAAGCCATGTGGATGATAAATTGACTTTGACAAAGAATCATTCGTTGGATTATTTGATTGAGTAATTCCTAATCCAGTAGGCAGTAAAAAGTTTACAATTTGAAGTTTGCAGTTGGTACAGTTTCTTAACAACTAACTGATTGCAAAGAATAACAACTATTACTTAATTCAAGTTGCAGAGAACTGAAATGAACTAGATAAAGAAGCATAAAGTTAAATATACCGCAAATTATTCTTGCTGCAACGTCTTCACATCCGCAATCAATTGCCGAATAGCCGCCTTATTTAAGCCATTATAAATGCCTCGAATATGGCGATTTCTGTCCACCAAAACAAAATTTTCGGTATGCAAAAAATCATCGGGGTCTTTTTCCAAGCCTAAATCTTCTTCTACAAAATAAGCATTTCTGCCAAGATCATAAATATGGTCTCTATCGCCTGTAACTAAATGCCATTTATCGTCTACTACATCTTTATCGGTCGCATAATTTTTTAAAACGGAAACCGAATCAAATTCAGGCGTAACGGAGTGAGACAACAATAAAACATCCGCATCTTCGATAAAGGCATCCTGAATGACGCCCATATTCTTCGTCATTTTGGGACAAATACCAGGACAAGCAGTAAAGAAAAAATCTGCTATATATATTTTATTGGTAAAGGTCTTTTCGGTAATTGTTCGACCATTTTGATTAGTCAGCTTAAATGGAGTAATCTGATGGAAATTAACTAAACTATCGTTATTGTCGTCTAACCAATAAGGCGTAAAGGTTGCCTCTTTATAAAAAGGTAAAGCCGCAACTCTACTCTCTTTATTCGTCGACTTTTGGCAACTAATACTAAAAACACAAAGAAATATTAGCCCGTAAATCAAGCTAAATCTCGAATTTAAAGCCGCAACTCGCAACCCGTAACTGGTAACTGGCAACTCACAATTCGAATCAATGACCTGAATATTGTACCACTTCTTCTTCCAATTCATAACAAAGTCCTGCTCTTTTTAAGCCAAAAATACGTCCGTTTTTAGCTTCATAATTATTATAAATTTTACCATTTTCTCGCCATGCTTGTTGTATGCCTTCTTCTTTTCCATTGACAATATTGATGGATTTAAATAGTTGACCACTTTTATACCATTGCTTTTGATTGCCGTGTGTGACGCCCATCTGATGAATAGATTCAGAACGCAAAACACCCGTTTTCCACCAAGTTTTAGAGGTTCCCTCTTTTCGACCTTTTTCGTAATGCGCTTCAAAACTCAATGTTCCATCAGGATACCATTTTTGATAAACACCTTGTTTTTTGCCTTTCCAATACCCAATTTTTTCTACCAACTCCCCATTAGGGTAATAAGCAATAGAATACCCCGAAAAGGGTTGTCCCAAATGATAAAATAGCCCCTTATTTGCATGAAGCACTAAACTATCTTTTAAAATTTCTTTTTTAGGAACAAGAATAGTCATTTCTGCTACCATTTCTTTTCGTTCTAGGTCACCACAACTT
The DNA here is from genome assembly GCA_017857395.1 of Bacteroidota bacterium. GTDB lineage: Bacteria > Bacteroidota > Bacteroidia > Chitinophagales > Saprospiraceae > JAFMDF01. The sequence goes on from JAFMDF010000271.1 coordinate 12,218, forward strand.
AAGAAGCCAATAAAAAGCAAGTTTAGTAAGACCAATCGCCAATAGCATAATACCAGTTGTGAGCTACGAGTAAAACTCGCAACCCGCAACCCGCAACTCGTCTTAATTAATCCGATTCGGAGTTCCTTGATAATCTTCTGGAAATAAAATATAGTAGGCATTTAAATATAATTCGTTTTGGATATGGTAATGGTACTCTTCAGTTGTAGTATGCTGCGTAGTACTTGTGTGCCCCCCTGAAACATCTAAATCTGTTGGATAAGTGGCTGTAGCAGCACATTTTCGGCCATACAGAAAAAAGCCATCTGAAATAATACCAATCAATTTATCATCGTCATCAGACCAAGCTTTTGGTTCTAAATGGTAATGATAAGATTGAGGTCCTGTATGTGCAGCGGTATAATCTAAAGAACCAACTGCGTTATCCAATGGTACGTTGGGTCCTTCTTCATCATTATAAATAACAGAACCACTAACCGCTAAACCAATGGCTCCTAGACCAGTTGAAGAACTACTTGATGCTTTGGTTGGGCTGGCAGGAACTCTTAG
>JAFMDF010000272.1 GCA_017857395.1 Bacteroidota bacterium
ACAACTTGGAAGATTTTAGTTGATTTGGCTAATTATTTTTTTCTCTTTGCCTAAGTCTTTTTATTAAATAATTTTTAAATTTTTCCAGCATATTATAGCTTTGATCCACTTTAGTTTCAAAAAAAGTATTCACCAATTCTGTATTATCTCGAAACGCTTTTCTATATACTTCCTTTATCCTATTATTACTATAATTAGGATAATATATATCAAATGGAAGAACAGCTATTGAATCAGGTATACCAGATTTGCTTTTTGCTGGAATATCATGAGCAAAATAACAGGCAATAGTATTAGGAATAGAATCAGGAACAGAATCAATTGGGTATTCAAGTAACATCCTAATAGAATCCGGGCATTTACCTGGAGAAAAAATCGTGTCTCTACTTTTCATTGTATTATCATAGGCTGTAATAGTATAAGGTCCATTCAATTGATAGGGGTATATGAAAATATTACTATACTAGAAACGGTCAAGTTTTGTGAATTGTTAAGAAAATCTTAACAAAAATATAACTATTTGATTATCAATGTTAAAACTAACGTTTTGCAAGCATAAATCTTGGATTTAAAATCAAAATACTTGACCGTTCAGAGTATAGTAAGATATATTGAGGTGTCCTTATCCTTCGAATGATGTTTTATTTTTATTGCACCATCTAGTAGGTCATCAATTTCATTCCAACTATCCGTAGCTTCATTATATTCTTTTTTATAAATACTTATATGCAGCTCTTTTTTGCACAAAAAGATTTTAATTTCATTATTCTTACATTGTTGAATACTTTCCTCTATATTTTTTAAAAAGTAACCTCCCGCCTCTGCATCTATATTTAATAATTCTATGGAAGTATCAACATTAGCATACTTAAATTTATTACCTTCCTGCTCAAATGTTGCATCACCAATCTCCAATTGAATCCTTCCATTGGTTATGGGATCGTGTTCTCCCATATCGTTCTTCGCTTCATCAAAAAGAAGTACTACTAAATTAGTCCGACAAGGCGCTTTTAATTCATAAATATCATCACAGCCCACAGAATCTATATTTTCTAAATTACAACTAAACCTATTGGTGACAAAGAAACTGCGATCCTCCTCATCAGATAAGGAATAATAACGGTCATCAGAACTGGAATTATAGGGTTGTTTTAAATTTTCTATTGCCTCTGTTGTATCTGTTAGTCGTACTTTATAAATATCATACCCGCCTAAACTTTCATGTCCATCAGAACTAAAAAATAAGGTTTTACTAGGAAAATGATAAAAAGGGGTAATTTCATTATATGCTGTATTGACTGGTGTACCAAGATTAATTGGATTGCTAAAGGTAGTATTATCCAATATTTTGGTGTACCAAATATCCATGTCTCCCTTTTTCCCCAAAGCATTACGATTGGTTACAAAAAATAAAACAGGTTCTTCTAAATTATTTAACCCATAAGTAGGATGAGTACTAGTAAAATTTGGCTGATTAATATTGGCTGGCAATTTAATAGGTGAATTCCATTCATCAAGTGTACCAGGTATTTTATCTCTGTAATATAGTTGGCAATCTAGTATGGCTTTAGTCGTATTTCCATCACCTTTAGGGTAATCACAAATAGTGAAATATATTCGATTAGAATCCGGGGTGAACGTTATATGTGCAACGGAGGTATCAGGGATATTAATTTTGCGCCACTCTGTTGTCGAGTCAGTCTTTAAGTCAGTAAACAGTACCTTAGAATATTTCCTAGGAGGATTTACTGTATCTTTTTCTTTAGGAAAGGCTAAGGTATTATAATATAAATTTCCATTTCTCCAAATTGGATTTATTTCTGCCCACTCTGTATTAATACTTAATTTCAAAGGTACGTTAGGGTTTCCACTTTGAGGGTTACTAAGCGAAAATTCTAAATTTTCTAAATTTCTATCTAGTAATTTTTTTAACTCGGAATTAGCTAAAACATTTGAGTCTACTTCCAATTCCCTTAATAAATTTTCCGCAGTAGACGTATCTCCTTTATTTATCGCCATTTCTGCTAAACGCATTTTGGTAAATGGAAACTTATTAATTGTATCTAATTCAAGCAATAGTTTATAAGCATCCCTTGCTAAGCCAAAGGTACGGCTGTTTCTAGCAGCTTCCGCCAACCTAAAGAGATTGCTTAGTTTTGTACCATCAATTTTAACGGCTTTTTCAAAGAGATTATAAGCAGTATAATAATCTCCGCCATCAAAAGCAGCATTTGCTTTTTTTTCTAAACTTTTCAAACTTGGTACTCCTTTTCCGATAAAATTCGAGTCATATTGACTAAATAACAAAAGCGGATTTCCTACTATAAAAAAGAATAAACAATATACTAGTGTTTTTCTTGTTATATGCTTCCAAGATAGGGTTAATTTTAGAAATTTTGAGCCTTTTAAATTCATCTTGGATATTTTTTTTAGGTCTTATGCTTTAGATATTTGTAGCGAATATTTTTTTTTCACTTACAAAATAATTTTATATAAAGATAAAAATAGTTTTATTATTTCCAACATTTTAATCTACAAAAAACACCAACTTCCTTAGGGAAGAAAAAATACTGTAACTATTAATGAATAAAATGCTTTCGCTTATTCTCAGAATGAATTTTAATTAATTTCTTTGACGCCTTCATTTTAAAAAACAATACAATTACATTATTTTGAATAGAAATTCCTGTAAATAACATTGTTATTCTAATAAGGATTTCTACCTTTGTTCTTAGAATTTCGTCAATAAAAAAATCGGGAATCATGTTTAATGACCCCGATTTAGAAAAATAATTAATATAACCAAAAACATTTGAAAGATACTTCTTTTGCTGCTACTAACAAATTATTTTGGCTTAATTTGTCTAATCTTTCTCCTATTTTTTAAATCATTCAATCACTCCACCAAAGTCACATCCCCACTATAAACCAAAGTCTCTCCATCAATAAAAGTAATCTTTGCCAACCAGACAAAAACATCAGGATTCATTTTTTTACCTCGGTGGTAACCATTCCAGCCTTTTAATTCATCATTTAGATCGAAATCATGTGTTTCGTATAACAGTTCGCCCCAGCGAGAATAAATTTGTAGGACATCTACGTTAGCGACTGCTTGGTTTCCAAATAAGGTAAAAACATCATTTAAACCATCCGAATTGGGGCTAAAAACATTAGGAATAAAAACATATCGTTCATTGGAAACCGCTACCTTTATTTGAATAGTCGTCGCACAATTATCTTTAGAGAGAACGGTCAAGGTGTAAGTCGTAGTTTCCAATGGATTGGCGATCGCATCCAAACAATCATAACAAGATAAACCTGCTGATTCCTCCCACGTAATTGTTTGTGGTGTACCTGAACTAGTTACAGAAATATCATAAGTTTCCCCCAAGTTTATTAGAATAGTTGAATCATAGATTAATTCCAATACTTCTGGTGCAATAACTAGCAAATTGGTATCTATTTGGCAACCATTCGCATCTATTGCGTTGAGTGTATATTCTCCTGCTGCTAAATTTTGGAAATTCATATCCGCAGAAAATTGATTGATACCTTCGAGGCGATATTGATAAGGGGCAATACCACCTGCTATAGTGGATACGCTAATAATGCCCGCCGCCAAATTCTCACAAACTGGGTTTTCGACGGTCGTGGTTAACATTAATGGAGGTGGTTCGGTTAGTTGTTGACTCGCCGTAAAAGGGCAATTAAAATCATCGGTAATCGTGACAGTATAAATACCTGCTGCTAAATTTTCTATTCGATTGGTATTTTTTAGCCCATTACTCCAAGCATAGCGATAAGGAGGTAATCCGCCTGATGGAATAATTTGTAAAAAAGCAGTTGTATCTCCATTACAGGCTAAATGGTTATCACCTATTAAGTCAGATAAAATCCATTCTGCCGTAATTATTTCTGGACGAAAAATCTCTATTTCCAGAATGGCTTCTTTCCCATTTCTATCAGTTACGGTAACAATGTATAATCCACCTGGTAAACCTTCTTTGATAACTTCTTCTTGTAAATTCAGCTCTGTTCCTTCCCCACTCCATAACGAATCTTCGGAAGTCCATTGATAAGTGAATGGAGCTTGTCCTTTGATTAGCATAAAGGAAAATTCGCCCGTATTTCCGCCACAAATAATCGTGTCCGCATCTTGTACCGAACTGATTTCACAGTCCAAAGTAGTTAAGGTATATTGAACAATACTATCGCAACCTGTAGCACTTACAAATCGCTCTCGATACCTCCCTGCTTTTGTGACTGCAAAATTTTCAAAAGTAAACGCTTCTCCTTCGCAAAAGAAGGTATCTATGTTGGAACGAATCGTGTCAGGAATGCGTAAATCTAAAGTTATCATGCTGTCACAACCAGCAGTATTGACAAACATAAAATTATATAAACCACTCACAAATACTTTATTCCCAATATCGTCTGAGTAGCTCTCTCCTGCACATAACTGCAATTGTTCCACTTCTGGATTAGGGCCTCCTTCGACGGTCAAAAAGGTAGTTACCAAACTATCACAGCCACGAGTCGTTATATACCGCTGGATATATTCTCCAGATTGGGTAATAAATTGCCCATCAATCACAAAGGGTTCTCCCCAGCAAATAGTTTTATTGACCGTGGTATCTTTAGTTGGCATAACCATTAAATTTAGAATGATAATGCTATCACAATTATTGGCAGTAACCCCAAATAGCGTATCGGTATAAATGCCCGTTTCGGTATATTCCATATTATTCAATAAATAGCTACTCCCGGCACAAATCGTTTTGTCCAATATATTGACGTTTTCTGCTATCGTTAATTTCAATGCAAAATTATTTGTGCAGCCATCTGGTGCAGTATAAGTCAAATCAAAATTGCCACCTTGCCAGAAAGTATTTTGTCCTATCTCAAAAGGCAAGTCTTTCAAACATAAATTTCTGTTGATGATGCCTGTACAAATTTCGGCGGCAAGCCCTTCGTTGTCAATAATAATCGGTTCTGGTACTCCATCTACAGATAAATTTAACAAAACGATACTATCACAACCTAGCGCTGATTGAAAAACAAATTCATAATTCCCCGCTAAATTCACTACATTTTTACCTATGATTATACCTGATTCTGGGGTGATGGTTCGGGTGATAGTGGTCGTACTAGTTTCACCAACGGTTAAATCTACAATCACTAAACTATCGCAGCCTTTAACGCTGGAATATTGGTATTCGTAAACGCCTGTTTCTGCTAATAATGCGCCTTCATAATTAAAGGGGGTCTCCTCGCAAGCTGTCCTTGAAAGATACCTAATAATTTCAGCGTCTACTCTAAAATCTAATATCGACAAGGTGGATTTTCCCTCATTATTTGTTCCATTAAATTGATACAAGCCGCTTTCTGTCAACACGGTATCTATTCCATCCGGCATATACGATTCCCCTGCACAGACGTTTACTGGCGGCAAGGTATCAATAATTAATGCTGCTACTTTCAAGTTAATATAAACCGTACTATCACAACCTTCTGTGGTCAAATACCTTAATTCATACTCCCCAGTTTGGCAAAGGGTATTAGGCCCAAAATCATAGCATTCGCCATATTCAATTTCTTGGTTGATATAGGTTTCTTTGGGTTGTGCTACTTTTAAATCTACCCAAACCGTTATGGCACAAGCCCCTAATCTAGTTTGATAACTATACCTTCCCGTAGTTGACCAATCTTGTCCGGGATAAGTATCGCCTTGGCAAATAGTAAAATTTGTTTGTTGAATGGCAGGTATTAAATTAACTTTCAAAACACGGGCATCTCCTAATTGGTAAGTTCCTGTTTCACAATAATTAACATCATCAAATAGCAAGCAATCACCCTCGCAGATAGTCGTGTCAATAATAGCATTGGGCAATAAAAGTGGCGTCGAAAGAGCGGGATTAAGAATAGGTACAGTTCCTGTTAAAACTGTACTAAATAGGCATAATGCCCCGATTAGGGCATATTTCATAAAAGGTGTTCTGTTCATGTTTTTGCTTAATTAAACTTTCATTTAATTATTGCATGTGCTGATTCTCAAATTATGAAAATTTATCTTTATAAAGTTAGAAATAGCTGGTTTTGTCAGCTTATGGCTTAAATTCTGGTTTTTGGTGCGGATAAATAGGGTGAACTGGTGGAAAAGGTCTTTAGGCTTTTCTACCAATTAAACAAAAAAAGGGTTTTAAAAAGTGATAATCACTCCTTAAAACCCTTTTACAAAATTTGTTATACGTTATATTATTTTTTACTCCAAATAAATCTTCATATCAGGAATAACAATCTCGCCCTGTTCCATTTTATTCAACTGTCGCAGTAGCTCAATTGAGATATTATATGTATTGGCAATCGTTGCCATTGTTTCATTGTCTTGAACCGTATGTACCTTTCTACCATTTCTATAACTTATAGTTCCACTCTTTCTTTTAGACTGATTCAAAACACTTTCTGTTTCGTAATCATAAGGCACAGGAACAGGTACATATTCCGTGCTTCTTTCCGTACTTCTTGTTGTATTTCCCGCATTCTGTGGTCTATTCGTAGGCGCTGTATTAGTAACAACTGTGCTGTTACCGCTTGTAATATTACCGCTGCTAGTCCCTCCTTTTTCCGTCATCCCTGTTGGATTGGTAGGCCCTACTGCATTTGCTGGACATAGACAATTCCCCGTTCTAAGTACTTGTCCAATTCTAATAATATTGGCATCTCCTAAACCATTGATGTCTCTAAATCGCTCTAGTGTAAATCCGTATGTTTTAGCCAAACTAACTAACGTTTCCCCTTTTTGTACCACATGGTATTCTATGCCACTATTCCACATTTTATCCGTTGCACCGATATTTGCGGCGTTGCTTCCAATATTCGTATTATTTTGCGCTTGTCCAATTGAGCCGCCTTTAGCCGTTGTGCCAGTTGGTGCTTGTGTATTCGCAGGGGCATTGGTATAACCTGTACCGATTTCGGAATTCGGAATCGTATAAGTTTCATTATTTGGATTAGGATTGGGTTTGTTCACCGCTGCAATTACTGCTTCTGGTGTTTTGATATAAAGACTCATACAAGGCTTTATTTTGGCATTTTCTCCCAATTTATTCCATGTTTGTACTTGCTTGACGGTTAAACCATTTTTAGTCGCTATGCTATATAAAGTTTCTCCTTTTTGTACAATATGTACGCCATCATAAGCCAATTTATTACAAGTATCTTTTGCTTTAGCAACCTTATTCGTCGTACCATATTCCGTAGGAATATTTCCTGATTTTGGATATAAAATTTCGGACTGTTTAGCTGCATTTGCATAAATAACATCTGGCTGTACCCTATTATTAGTAGCAGGTGTCGTATTTACATTTTGACTTGGGTTAATGGGGATATTATTAGTAGATGCTCCATTCGCTGGAGCAGTATTTCTAAATAATACTTCCGCACTTCCTGTTCCTTTTGCGGTAAAGGGTTCGTTACGAGGGTTTACTCCATTAGCTGCTTCTGGTAAAGGACCATCTGCCACTGAGGTATTGGTCGCAACCGTTGCAGGTGGCAAGACATATAAACTAGCACAAGGCTTAATTAAATCCTTATTACCCATTTTATTCCAAGTTCTCAATTGTTTGACCGTCACATCATATTTTCTAGAAATGCTATATAACGTTTGGTTATTTTGTACAATATGAACCCCTGGATAAGATAATTCCTTACAGTTTGCTCCTTTCGGACGGAAAGTTTCTAACGGCTTCTGTGGTTGATCATAAGCTTCTATCAATTCTACTCCTGCAGGCTGGTATTCTGGTGCTGGTGGTTGCATATCCGCGGGAAATAATACCTCAAAACTAGCTGGTTCGTCCTTTGCAGGCGCTTTAGTAGCAGGTTTGTTTCTGGTAGCAGGTTTAAATTTTGGTGTTTCATCTGCCATTGCTGCTGGCTGATGTGTCTCTACCAATGCTGCGCCACCATTACATTTTCGGTCAATATATTCTGCCAATGGCAAATTATTCACCTTTACCAACCGTAAAATATTACCTTCTGCTTCTGCTTGATTGGTGCCTGTTTTTTCTTCCAAAATACCTAAACCAGGTAAAAAAGTTAAATCTGTATAAGGCTTACAAGTTTCCTCTGGTATCTTTTTTATCATGTAAGCATCTGAGCAAATTTGCTTTTCAGAACCAATGAAATAAACCTTGGTAGGCGAATCTCTTCTTGCCAAATTATTTTCCATGACGCCAATATCGTCCGCTGCGTAGGACATATCAAATTGATTGCCTTTCATAGCAAAATTCGTAGGACTATCTTTCATATAAGTTGCCAAATGAACAGGGGAAACTGTATAATAGCTTCCTACTTTTCGGACAACATAGATTTTATCTTTGCCAGAATTAATGGAATTGGCCAACAGTTCATTGACTTTTAGTTTTCCACAGGTCTTCGTTCCTCTTGGCAACCGCTTCACTTGTTTGATACTTTCTACGCCAATTTCCATTACAATTCGTTCCGAATCATTGGCCTTCAAACTATAAGCAATCAAACCATTCCCAGCCATATTGCCGTTCAGTCGATACTCTAACCTATCCATACAGGCAGCATCATATCTTACATAAATTGTCTTTGAAAAAAGGGAAATAGTGCCAAAAATGGCTAAAAGGGTGATTAAACAACTTTTTAAATTCATCGATTTATTTTTTGTGTAACAACGAACGCTTGAGTGATGAGTTGTGAGTGACAAGTTATGAATTTTAGGTTGCATTGCTAAAATTTCTAAATCACTATTCTTAAGACGCAAGTTTTGCTGAAAAGTCTCTCATATATTATAGCGACAAGGTACGACATTTTAGTGTTTGAACCAATAAATAAATTATAGAATGGGTGAAAAAAGAGGGTTGGATGGCAGATTTATTGTTGGATAAGTTAGTTTGGTCCATAGAAAACTATCCGTGATGCCCTTTATCTTTGGTCTAAAATAGATACCACAGATGTATTGCACCACGGATATAAAATGTAAAAATTAGTCGGGTGATTTTATATTGATTGGTAATGGATAGAATATTTAGGGCAATTAACCCTTGATTTCCCCCACGAATTTTAAAGCCCCCACAAATATTAACTACTGGTACAATTTATAAGTCTTTGAAAGGTTAACCTATATTGTTGCGATGTTACCATTGTTGCCTTGCTGTCAATAAAACATAGCAACAATGCGACATGGCAACCTTAAATAAGTTGTCAATTATTTATAAATCAAACCACTACTCAAATTATTCTTTCGTTGTTGATTAGTTTTTTTTTCTTTGATGGCTTTAGTTGTTATTAAAGAAACCTCCTCTTCGCCATACAGTGTTTGTGCTTTTAAGCCCATTTGGACATTCATAGACTCAATTATACCAGAAAGCAATTTTTTAGGTAAATCACCTTTATATTTCACCCCATCAATAATATAAACAGGGGCTTTTTTAGGAGGTATCCTAGACCAAATTAACCCACTAGTAGCAGGCATATTCTTAGGAGCAAAAGCGTCTATTTTTAATTTTGACAAAGTTGAATTTTGATAAGCAGGTGGATAGTCTCCCATAGACATTAAATCATCTTTTTCATCAAATTGAATGGCTTCTTTTGGGATAAATCCAGTTGAATTATTTTCTATAATCTCTACCACCATGTAAATTAGTTTAGGCAATCCAATATCCATTTTTTCAAAATAAAGATGGTCCTTCTCCTTAACTCTTGCCAGTAATTTAAAAACACTTCCGGTTTTATTGCTTAAAGCTTTCGCATAATCTTTATGGAAATTAACAGATGCAGGGTCTCCTTTATAAGGCACTAATACAGCCATTTCCAAATCTTTCACTCGATACCAATTCCCATCAATTTGAAAAATAAAAGGTCGGTCTTTATTATTATCCCACACCTCTTTTGAAATTTGCAGCTTAGGCACATCCCATTTTAATGTTCCATTCTCCTCCTTTTTATAGGCTTTTCCTAAATTAATTTTCTGGTCGCCCCAATATAGCCAGTCAACCGTTGTATCTGTTTTAATCGCTTCTTGGAGCTGGTTTTCCATAAAAGTAGGCAGGTCTTTTTTAACTACTTTTTGTCCATTGACAAATACAGATTTGGTTTTTTCCGTATTTACTCGATAAATAGGATTCATTGCCCTCACAGAATCATCCACAGCTACGTAAGGTGGAATTAATTGGGCGATGCTATTTCCTCGGTCGTTTTCATACCTCTTTTTTAATCCATAGGCTGTACTATCTAGGTCTAGAGCTTTCCAATTGTTTATTTTGTAGGATAGCGGTGTTGAATTAGTTTTAATTTGTTGCGTAATTTCTGGCTGATAAATATAGTTTTTATCCACTCTTAACTTCACTTGGTATTTCGTTAAATCATCCACATAAAAAGGTTCGCTTATTCGACTATCTCCTAAAAAAGTTCCCACTAATTTAGCAATTGTTCCATCTGGTCTAAATTCCGAATCTTGGTAACGAAAAATAATGTTGTTCGGGAGAATTTTCTCTGCAAAAGCTTTCAAATCCTCCATATTGCTATACTCATTAATAATAAGAATAGCATGAATGTTTTTATAGGTTCTACTTGGAACAATTAACGTCCCCCCTGTTGCAACCGCATCTTTTGCAAAAGCTCCGAAAGCTGAATAATTATCATCTACCTGAATAAATTTATCGGTTGCGCTATTATAATAAGCAGGGGCAAAAGAAATAGCTGGATGTGCTTTAAATTGTAGTTGAAATTGTCCTAAATCAGCCACCTCAAAAGTTTGAATGGGAGTTCGAGTAGGTCTTTCATAATAATATTTGCCAGAAATCGCTGCCAATTTATCTTGCTTATCAAATTTGGTTTTAAGGGGGTCTAAATTGATGCTAACTTGACTATGCGCTCGAATCTTGGTTATCATTTCATATAGTTCAATTCTAGTCATTTCGTTGGAAACCATATAAGTTAGCGTGTCAATTAAAACTTTGGATTCAAGGTTTCCTATGTTTTTTTCTTTACAAGGGTAAGAAAAAACAGGCTCAGATAATTGGTCTTTATACAATTCAAATTTCACGTTTACACAAGGTAATCTTCCATAAAAATCGCCTTCTTTCTCTTGAGTTTTGTACTTTCCTCTTAATTCTAAAAGATGTCCCGCATCATCAAAAACAGATTCTTCAAAACTAAAAGATATAAAAGCCCTTTTCAATTTTTCTTTCCAAAAAATCAAATCTTCCTTTCTAGTATGCTCATTAATTAGGAATGCTACATTATCTTCAGAAGTGTAAGTAAATGAATTCGTTTTAAAAACTTCCTTTCCATAAGCATTTAACCTTTCAGGTTCTTTTAAATTTCCCCCGTCAAACATCAACTTTAATGGAAATTGAGCTAAATCAGGGCTTTCAAAGAAGATTGTTCGACCATACTCCCGATAATAACTACCTTTGACCGCTCTAATTATTTCCGCATTTAAAGAGTCCTCATTACATATTGTTGTCATTTTACTAAAGGTGGATGGCCCTAATGTTATGCCTAATTGCTTAATCTCTTCTCTTATCTTATCCATATCACCATTGGTATAATTAAAATCAATATGGTAAATGAATTCTTTATCTAGATAAGGCATCTCTGATGTATCATCAGTAGCAATTGTAGGTTTATAATATTTTTGATAAGTAAATGCACCTATTGCCACCAACAATAGAACCAAAAATACCCCCATCAACTGCCGAAAAGAACCTCGTTTCTCCTCCACCCCAAACATCCGCTTGATCCGCCGAGAAAACCCAGCATCTCCCCCACTAGCAGACAAAGACAAGCGATTCGTCACTCCACCAACTTTTCGCCATTGCAAAGCTGTCAAAGTTTCCACATAAGTTATCCGATTATCGCCTAAAGACAAGACCAAATCATCACAACAATGCTCTCTTAGCTCTCGAATATCTTTGGATAACCACCAAATTAAAGGGTGATAAAATAGGATAATTTCAATAAAGGACTGCCCCAAATTCACTAAATAATCATGGCGTTTGATATGGGCTAGTTCATGTAAAAGAATCGTTTCAATAGCGGCGGTATCAAAACCAGTTATCAAACTAATCGGCAATAAAATAATGGGTTTAAAATGACCAAACGTAATCGGTTCTTTTATATGTAAAGAAAGGAAGACTTGAACGTCTTTCTGAATATTTAATTGGGTTTTAAAAATTTTTATTTTCGCCAACCATTCTCCACTAATCAATTCATTATCAATATTTTGCAATTGTTTAACGCCATATAAATTTTTTAAAAATCGAATCGTAAAATAAAGCATACCGAGTCCCCAAAAAGCGACTAAATAAGGTAAACAAATCGTCAAATAATCTGCTAAAGTTATGGTGGTCTCCACAACTATTTCATTTGATTGAACAGGGATTAATGTCGTGGTTGAAGTTTCGCTAATAATTGGAATTAAATTACTATCCGTTATGGGCGTTACCATCCAATTTTCTTGCTGATATAAATAACTACAAGTAAAAATCGTACTCAAAAAGGTAGTCACCAAAGCACTTACCGCTAAATAATATTTTTTCAAGGCGGTTTTCGTTCGCCAATTATTTTTTATTAATAGATAAAGACTTGCCAAAAGGGCAATTTGCCATAGGGAATGCAGGATAGTCCAGCCGATTATTTGTATCATGGTTTTGACGGTTTAAAAACAGTGTAATATCTACTGGTTTGCGCAAGAAGTTAGCGGCAGTTAATATTCTTCAATTTCTTTCCTT
>JAFMDF010000273.1 GCA_017857395.1 Bacteroidota bacterium
TTAGGGGGTTCTAGCTATACTCAAATTAGAATTCCCCCAATACGTTACACACTCATTAACTATTTTTTATAAAAGAGGTACTATGGTAAAAAGTGTGGGTAGCTAAAAATGTGTGACAACTCCCGAGAGTCGTAAATTTTTAATTCCTTCACAGTTTTCACCGTAGAGCCATAAAAGATAAATAATTCCTAATCTGCAAAGAAAAGTGATTCAAGAGGAATTTTTATTAATTTTTAGCGAATAGGCTGCATTTTCCAATAAGTCAGAGACCGCCAAAGCCATTCAAAAGGACCAAATTTAAAGCGACTTAACCACCATTTAGAAAAAACTATTTGAAAAACCCAAATTCCTAAAATATATATCCATTGTTCTGCACGTCCAACGGTGCCAAATAAGCCCAAACCAAAGCCATAAAATAAGAAGGTAGCGATAACAGATTGCATTAAATAATTAGTTAACGCCATTCGACCAAAAGGAGCTAACCATTTTTGTAATACCTTCATAAAATCACTTTTGCATAACCACATAATCATTCCGATATAACCTAAAGACATTGGGACGCTCCCTAAAAAATTCCATTGACTACCTATCAAAAAGGAATATTCACAAGACCAATTATGCGCATAATTTTGCATCAAACCATAAATACCAAAAGCTAAACCTATAGAAAAACCAATCAACATCATTTTTTTATAAAAAGAAATACTTCTTTCTGCGGTCAAAATTTTAGCTTTGAATAAACCCATTCCTATCAACATCAATCCTGTAATTTGCCAGCCTAGTCCTAATACAAAAAAATAAGTTTCTAAAGCAAAAGCAGTTGTTGAACGATATGGGAAATGGTCGAACCATTGACCACGATAGGCAGTAGTTTCTGCTATAATTTTTTCTGTTGTTGGTTGCCAACTAGTACAAAAATCTGCGACTTCTTCGGTAGACATATATGTTGTGGAAAGCCCGCCAAATAATCCTATCAATAAGTTGATTGTAAGGAAGATAGTAGCCCAAATAAATAAGGTTTTTGGCGTTTTTTTTCTAAATAAAAACAACCATATTGAGCATAATGCATATTGCACCAGAATATCCCCATGCCAAATTATATAAGCATGAAAAAGTCCGAATAATAATAACCAGAAGTTACGAAAATAATGGCGAGTAACGGCACTTCTTCCTTGTTGTTCTATGCGTTGGGTCATCAACACAATTCCTGCTCCAAAAAGCATGGAAAAGAGCGACATGAATTTCTGGTTGGCAAATAATTGACTGAAATAAAATGCCCATTTGTCAGCACCCTCTAACATCCCTTCTACCATAGGATTAAGGTAATGCGCGCCAGGCATCGCAAAGGAAGTCATGTTCATAATGAGAATGCCGAGTAAAGCAAATCCTCTCAGAATATCTAGGGAAATAATTCGATTAGCGACTTGGGTAGGTTGAGTTCTGTTGGTCATAAAATAGGTGTCTGTTAATTTTAAATTAATTTAAAACTAGACAAATCAGAAGAACTTTACCCTTAGAAATTACCTTTAAAACAACTGTATGATTCGGCTAATGGAATAAAATACTCGACAAAAGCAAGTGTTTTATAAACTTATTTTCTAAAAAAATAGCTAATTTTAACTAAAATATTGGTAATGATTTTCTTTATTTTCCACCACTAAAAAGCTTAGAAAACCATCCTTTTATCAGGGCCATAATTAAAGAAAACCCATTTAAGGAATTATCTGCCGCTGCTTTTGGCGGAGTAACTTTGGGCATTTCTTTTTTTACGCCATTTGTTGCTACTGCTCCAGCTGTCGCTAAAGATGCTACCAAATTATCGTCTAATGCTGCTTGTGCTTTTTGAACATCTTCCAAGGCTTTTTGTACGGCTTCTGCGGATTCACTTAGCGCTTTTGCTTTTTCTTCTGTAGTGGCTTCTTTTGAACCTGTTTTTTGAATAGGAGGTATGGCTTCGGCTTCGACTATTGCTGCTGCGATAGCTGTAGGATCTGCTGTGGCAACAAAATGGGTATCTGCGGCTAATTTTGCTTTAAAATTATCAACAAATTGGTTCAATACATGGTCGGTTACTTCATTGATTAATCTTGAACCAAATTGAGCAAGCTTACCTACAATAGTTAAAGTCATGGTAAAATCAACAACCGTTCCATTATCGGTGGGGTTCAATAGGCCATTCATTTTCATATCCGCACTTCCTTTTCCTTTCGAATCCAACCCTTTTCCTTTGAGGTTCATTTTCCAATTGTCCTTATCTAATGTTACAATTTCTACTTCGCCGTTAAATTTAACTTTGACAGGCCCTAATTTCATAGCAACTTGTCCTTTAAAATTGCGGTCATCAATTTTTTCAGTTAAAGAAGCACCTGGGACACAAGTGACAATTTTAGTTGGATCAGCTAAATATATCCATACTTTTTCAATGGGCTCGTCTAGCTCAAATTTTTTGTTAATGGTGGTTGTCATATCTGTTATTTAGTTTCCAGTTAAAATGGAAGTATATTTAATTTAGCGTAAATTTAATAAAATTGAACAAATTATTTACTGCTTATCCGAAATATAGGTAAAAAGAGCGTCGATCAAATTCCCTGTAGGAATAGCAGCTATTAATTTGTATTTGTACTTTTCTACTGCTGCTACCCAACCTTATCACTACTAAAAAGAATCTATTATATAAAGAAGCCATCCACAAATAAAAAAATATGAAAAAGTTACTATTGACGAAACCGCCTCAGAATGGGCGAAGCAACTCTATCAAGTCTATTTAAATGTAAATTGTGTGTTTGTGAACAATATCCGAATTATTACGGTTTATTTTTATATATTGGCAAATAATTTATTATTTTTCATGAACAATATGGAATTTAATTTATTTTATCATGTAATAATTCGTACAGTTTTATGCAGGAAAAAAAATTGATTATCAATAAATTAATGCTTTGCATATTTTTAGAACGTTACGTGAATAAAGGTGTAAATTATTGATTATCAATAATTTGAATAGGTATTTACTTAAACTACTTTTAATGATGCTACAAAATGAAAAACCACAATTGTAAGAAGCAATGTAAAAGTCTTCATGCCAAAAAATTCCCTTCTTGGCTACCTGCTTTATTTATAGCAATTATTCCCAAATGCCCTTTTTGTATTATGGCTTATTCTGGTGCTATTACCTTATGTACTGGTTCAAAAATGTATCCCAACGCAGACTCGACCACTTCCTATATAAGTATTGGCTTAGCCGCTTTTGTGATGCTTAGTATTCTATTTAATTATAAAGGAAGCAAAACAAATTATGCATTGGCTTTTACGGGCATTGGCATGGGACTATTGCTGACGAGTCAATTCTACTGGATTAGCGAGTATTTATATTATGCAGGAGTAGGATTTCTCTTTTTTGGAATATGGTACAATGGAAGCTTTAATTTTTTCTATCAAAAGTATAAATCTAGTTTCAAAGGGTATACCACTAAATTAATCAATTAAGAATTTTTCAAAACATAAAAAACGATAATCAAATCCATTTATAATTTAAAAATATGATCGCAGAAAATTTTAATTATGACGCTCCAACTAGTTTGGAGGAGGCAATAGCCTTACTTCATCAATACGGAGATGACGCTAAAATCCTCGCTGGAGGACATAGCCTTATTCCTATGATGAAATTGAGATTTGCATCTCCTACCCACCTAATTGACATCAATAACATCCCCGGACTTTCTTATGTAAAAGAAGAAGATGGGTACTTGAAAATTGGTGCGATGACCAAAGAAGTAGAGGTGGAAGAATCCGAAATCATTCATGCAAAGTATCAAATTTTCATGGATGCCACTAAATTGATTGCTGATCCACAAGTTAGAAACTTTGGCACGCTTGGCGGTAATTTAGCTCACGGAGACGCAGCCAATGACCATCCTGCTGTAATGATTGCTTTAGGCGCAGAAGTAGAAATAACCAGCAAAGATGGAAAACGTACCGTTGGTATTGACGACTTCTTTCATGGGTTCTATACCACTGCTGTGGAACATGGGGAGGTATTAACGGAAATTAGAATTCCTGCTGCAAGTGGCAACTATGGGTCAGCTTATCACAAGGCAGAACGAAAAGTAGGCGATTATGCGACTGCTGGTGTGGCTGCAATGATTCAGATAGATGACCAAGGTCGATGTACGAAAGCAGGAATTGGTTTGACTAATGTATCTCCACTTCCTTTTAGAGCAAAACGTTCGGAAGCCGTGTTGGTTGGATCGGATTTATCAGAAGCGGTTATTGCACAAGCCGCACAATATGCTGCTGAAGATTGTAGTCCATCAGAAGACCTTCGTGGAAATGTGGAATATAAAAGACATTTAGTAGGTGTCATCACTAAACGAATGCTTAATAAAGCAATTTCAAGAGCAAAAAAATAATCTTCTTTGACAGTAAGATTTGTCAATAATAAAATTAATCAAAACATGACAAAGAAAATAACTTTAAAAATTAACGGCGCAGAGCATACGATGGAAGTAGAACCTCGTATGTTATTGGTTCACGCAATAAGAGAAAATGCATCTTTGACGGGCACACATATAGGTTGTGATACGTCCTCTTGTGGTGCTTGTACTATTCTGATTGATGGTAAATCTGCCAAGTCTTGTACGATATTAGCCGTACAAGCTCAAGGTAAAGAAATAGCAACGGTAGAAGGTTTGGCAACAGCCGAAGGCTTGCACCCAATTCAAGAAGGTTTTCACCTCAACCACGCTTTACATTGCGGATTTTGCACGCCGGGGATGATGATGCGAGCGATTGAATTATTAGAAAAAAATCCTAATCCCACAGAAGAAGAAATTCGATGGGGAATCTCTGGTAACCTCTGCCGATGCACGGGATACAATAATATTGTTACAGCTATACAATGGACTTCAGCTAAAATGCAAGGAAAAGAACTTCCTTCAACTGAACCAAAATTTGTTTAGTATTAATTAAAAAAAGAAAATCAACTTTCATGATAAAATGTAAAACTTCCAAAGCGATAGGAGGAATGGGGCATTCCAAAAAAAGAAAGGAAGATGCTCGATTTATTCAGGGTAAAGGAAATTATGTCGACGATGTCAAATTACCCGGTATGTTATATATGGACATCGTAAGAAGTCCTTATGCTTATGCAAAAATTAAAAATATAGATGCTACTGCAGCATTGGCGATTCCTGGTGTAGTAGCGGTCGTTACAGGAAAAGATTTAGAAAAGTATGGCTTGCATTGGATGCCAACATTGATGTCCGATACCCAAATGGTACTGCCAACCGATACCGTTATGTATCAAGCACAAGAAGTAGCAGCAGTTATCGCAACTAGTAGATATTTGGCTCGGGATGGGAAAGAAGCGGTCATGGTTGACTACGAACCAATGGATCCTGTAATGGATCCTTTCAAAGCATTGGATGAAGATGCACCTGTTTTGAGGTCAGACCAAGAAGGAAAAACAGATAACCATATTTGGCATTGGGAAGTTGGAGATAAAGAAAAAACAGCAGATGTTTTTAATAACGCCGATGTTGTTGTAAAACAGCAAATGCATATCCCTAGAATCCACGTTGCTTCCATCGAAACCTGTGGTTGTGTGGCTTCTTATGATAAAGTAGATAACCATCTCACGATGTATATGACTACGCAAGCACCACATGCCATTCGTACAGTGATTGCTTTGGTGGCAGGACATGTTGGTTTGACGGAAGAAAAAATCAGGGTCATCTCTCCAGATATTGGTGGTGGATTTGGTGGTAAAGTGCCCGTATATCCAGGTTATGTAATTGCCATAGCCGTTTCCTTTTTGACAGGAGCACCCATCAAATGGATTGAGGATAGAAGTGAAAATTTACAAGCAGATTCATTTGCTCGGGATTATCACATTACGGCGGAAATGGCAGGAACTAAAGATGGAAAAATTCAAGCGACTCGTTTCAAAGTTTTAGCCGATCATGGTTATACAGATGCTTCTGCGAACCCATCTAAATTTCCAACAGGCTTATTTTCTATAGGAACAGGTTCTTACGATTATGGCGCTGCTTATATGGAAGCGGATGCTGTTTATACCAATAAACCGCCTGGAGGAGTGGCTTATCGTTGTTCGTTTCGGGTAACTGAAGCGGTACATGCGATAGAACGTATGACGGATATGTTTGCCAAAAAAGTAGGTAAAGATCCAGCACAACTTAGAATGGAGAACTTCATTAAGAAAGAAGATTTTCCTTGGGCATCCCCTACTGGTTGGTCTTATGATAGTGGGGATTATCATGCAGGGCTTCAAAAAGCGATGGATGCGATAGGGTATCATGACCTGAGAAAAGAACAAATTGAAATGAGGGCGCAGGGTAAGTTTTTAGGAATTGGTATTTCTACTTTTACAGAAGTAGTAGGTGCAGGCCCATCACAAGATTTCGATATTTTGGGTATTAAAATGTTTGATAGTGCAGAAATTAGAGTGCATCCAACAGGAAAAGCAATTGCAAGATTTGGCACTAAATCTCAAGGACAGGGACATGAAACGACTTATGCACAAATCATTGCAGAGGAGTTGGGAATACCGATGGAACATATTCAAATAGAAGAAGGAGATACGGATACTGCTCCTTATGGATTGGGGACTTATGCAAGTAGAAGTACCCCTACTGCAGGTGCAGCAGCTGCGATGGCTGCTCGAAAATTGAGAGATAAAGCCAAAAAAATTGCGGCACATCTTTTAGAAGTTTCCGAACAAGATTTGGAATGGGAACCAGGTAAGTTCTTTGTAAAAGGAGCACCAGAAAAAGCAAAAACAATTCAAGAAATTGTATTTGCGGCTTATACGAATCATCCAGAAGGAATGGAAGGCGGTTTTGAGGCAACTCATTATTATGATCCTCCAAATCTAACGTTCCCATCTGGCGCATATATTTGTGTAGTAGAAGTGGATGCAGAAACTTGTGACATCAAAGTTCGCAGATTTGTTGCCATCGATGACTGTGGAAATATTATCAACCCTATGATTGTACAAGGTCAAGTTCATGGTGGCTTGACACAAGGTATCGCTCCAGCAATGTATGAAGAATTAATTTACGATAAGGCAGGAAATATCCTGAACGGTACATTTATGGATTACTTGGTACCAACTGCAGTTGAGTCTCCAAGTTGGGAAACAGGCCATACCGTTACACCAGCACCTCATCATCCGATTGGCGCAAAAGGAGTAGGAGAATCACCAACGGTTGGTGCGCCACCTGCGATAGTAAATGCGATAGTTGATGCGGTTGCTCACTTAGGTATTAAGCATCTTGAAATTCCAGTTACCCCATTTAAACTCTTTAAGGAGTTACAAAAGGTTGGTTATTTTAAGAAGGCTACTTAGGCTAAACGGTCGGACATAAATTAATAATAATTGCTGAATTGTTTTATTGCTATATTGTTGTGTGACAATGTATTGTGGCAACAATAAAACAATAAAACAATTTTAACAATTTAACAATTATGTCTGACCATTTATCATTTTTTTAATAATTAAAATATTTTAATGAATACGAAAATTACAAAAGACTTTGAGATAGCTCAACCAATTGATATTGTATGGAAGAGTTTAGCTAATCCAGAAGAAATTGTCGGCTGTGTTCCAGGGGCAAGTATTACGGAAAAAATTGATGATAAAAATTATAAAGGCCAAGTGGTTACCAAATTTGGCCCAATCAAAGCAGCTTATGCTGGTGATATAGGCATAATAGAATTGGATGAAGCCAACCATAAGATGGTTTTGAAAGGACGCGGATTAGACAGTAAAGGAAAAGGCTCCGCTGATATGATTATGAATGGCACACTAACGGAAGAAGGTGGTAAAACACAGGTTAACTTTAGTATGGATATTACCATTGTTGGCAAGTTAGCTCAATTTGGATCTAGATTAATAAATGATGTTTCAGATCAATTATTGAATCAGTTTATCAAAAATTTTTCTGATCAATTAGAAGCAGAAACTGCTGGGGATGCTGCGAAATCGGTTGAAACGCATTCAAAGGAAGCGGTTGCAGAAAAAAAAGTTACCCCACCACCTGTTGATAATTCTTTTGATGGGACTTCGTTAATTGGTACAGTCATTAAAAGTATCTTTGGAGGAATCCTTGACTTTTTTAAGGGCTTATTTGGTGGTAAGAAATAAGTGAACAATTAATGTAACACAACTCTCTGAGTTGTGCACGAGCTAGGCGTGGCACAACTCAGAGAGTTGTGTTACATCCGCTCCACCAATGAGAATTGAATGGATACTTTAATTACTCAACTTATTTTTGACTTTTCACTAAGAAATAAAAATTGATAGCATTGGTAGATAATCCTCGGGAATTAATTCCCATAATAGATAACTTAGGATACGTCATTGACGAAGAATTAGCAACGGTACTTTTTTTGATGCAAAAATTGGAAAAGCCACTTTTATTAGAAGGTAATCCAGGTGTTGGAAAAACAAAGGTCGCTTACATCTTGGCAGATATGCTTGGTTATGAACTGGTACGTTTACAATGCTATGAAGGGCTAGATGTAAATAATGCGATCTACGAATGGAATTATCAGAAGCAGTTACTAGCTATCAAAATATCTGAGAGCAGTACTAAATCTGATAAAGAGAAAGAAGCAATGATTTTTGGTGAAGACTATCTTTTGAAAAGACCTTTACTAAAAGCCATTTCCAATGATAAGCCAATGATTTTGCTCATAGATGAAATTGACAGAGCAGATGAAGAATTTGAAGCATTTTTATTAGAATTATTGTCTGATTTTCAAATAAGTATACCAGAGTTGGGAACTATTGCTGCGAAGCATAAACCCATAGTCGTATTGACTTCTAATAGAACTAGAGAATTAGGAGATGCTTTAAAACGAAGATGTTTATACCATTGGGTAGATTATCCATCAGCAGCAAAAGAAATGCAGATTATAAAAAAACATCTGCCAAATATTGAAGCACAACTAGGGGAGCAAATTGCTACCTTTGTAGAGAAAGTACGAGCGTTAAAATTAGATAAAACACCTGGTATTGCAGAAACAATTGACTGGGCAAGAGGTATTGCCGCACTCAACAATGATGATGCAGCGATGTATAATAGTTTATCTTGTTTGTTGAAATCAAACAATGATATCAAGATTGTTAAAAACGAATTTTTCACTAAGACATAATAAATTAATAGCGTTAATTTATTATGCCTAAATCTTAAAATTAATATTATGGCATTAAAAGATTATGAAGAACAAGATAAAATAAGACTAGCGGCAGGAAAGAAGAGTAGAGAACATTACAAATCCGTTAATCTTCCTGGCGATAGAGTTAAAACAGAAAATGATATTGTTGCCGCAAGAAAACGGTTGGCTGCAATGGCTAAGGAGCGAGAGAAACCGAATCATGAGTAGTCAAATGAACTTATCTAAATGAGTCAACATTATACCCAATTTTCTAGTTTCTCAGAAGCTTTTATAGGCTTCGTTCAGGAAGCAAGAAATCGCGGTTTTCAATCAGGTATTCAATGTACAAAAGATACCTTTGAAAGTGCTTTATTTGGTTTGTGGCCAGATAAAGCACTCTTTGAGTATGCCCTCACCAGTTTATTTTGTCAGGAACAAGAAGAACGAGCGATTTTCAAAAAATTGTACACGCAATTTTGGAAACAGAAAGGAACCGTTATTCGAGATAAGCGGACAAATAAAAATAAGAAAAGTATCCTGACAAATAATTCCAGCAGTGCAGTAATGCTTGGAACAGGGGAGACAGACGAGCAGGAAGAAGGAGAAGAAGCTAAAACAACCACAGGCGCTAATACCAAAGAAACTTTAAAGCGGACAGACTTTGCTTATCTAACCAAACATCAATCTGATTTACTAGATGAGTTATCCGAGAAGCTTGTCAAAGAGATGAGCCAACGGCTTAAGCGACGAAAAAAGAAATCCAATAAAGGTCAAATTGATATTGCCAATTCTATTCGAAATAATATTCAAAACGGGGGCACTATTCTAAAATTAGCCAAGAAAAATAAGAAGCAAGATAAATACCGTTTAATGGTCTTATTAGACGTCAGCGGCTCGATGGATAAATATTCTTTTTATCTCCTAAAGTTTTTATGGGCACTTCGCTCGAACTTCAAACAGATAGAAGTGTTTACTTTTAGCACGAAGCTGATGCGAATTACCGACTATATTTCTGATAAAAATATGGGAGCGGCCTTAGCAATGGTTTCGCAACATGCAAAGCATTGGTCTAGTGGTACTAAAATCGGAAGTTGTCTGAAAGATTTTAATGACCATTATGCCAAGCGATACCTCAATGGAAAAACGATGACCATCGTGCTGAGCGATGGATTAGATACGGGCGAACCAGAGATTTTGGATACCGCTATGCAGCAAATTAAACTGCGTTCTAAAAAGCTGATTTGGCTAAATCCATTAAAAGGGATGCAAGGGTATGAACCTATTCAAATGGGCATGAAAGCAGCCTTACCCTCTTTAAATCATTTTGGTTCTGCACATAATTTTGAAAGTCTACTTACCTTAGAAAAGTTATTACAAGATGCATAATTCTTTTATAGAAAAAGCGAAATTACTCAATCAAAATAATGAAGCATACGCCATGGCATTCATTATTAGGCGACTGATTCCTTCTTCAGGGAAACCAGGAGATAAAGCGATCATTACCAAAGAAGGCCATATACATGGCTGGATAGGAGGTGGCTGTACGAGAGGCATTGTGCTAAAAGAAGCCTTATTGTCTTTGAAAGAAGGGAAGCCGAGAACAATTTCTATTAGCCCCTCTGCAAAAGATAACTTACCTGATCATATCAAAACTTATACGATGACTTGTCAAAGCGGTGGGGAAGTGGATGTTTATATTGAGCCTGTCTTACCGAAACCACATATCGTTATTTTTGGCGTCTCTCATATTGGTATGGCATTGTCTAAGATTGCCAAATCAATGGATTATGAGGTAAGTGCTATTTCTAATAATGTAGATAAAAATTTATTTCCAGATGTCGATCATTTAATTGATATTAAAGCAATTGAAAATCATTCGCTTGGAAAAAATGCTTATATTGTTGTGTGTACACAAGGCGAAGGAGATACGGAAGCGCTTTTTAAAGCGGTCGAAATGAATGCTCCTTATTTGTCTTTTGTCGCTAGTCGAAAAAAAGCCAATGCCATTTTTAATGAATTGAGAAGTAAGGGGGTGAATTTTGACCAATTAAAAACCATTAAAACGCCAGCAGGATTAGATATTGGTGCTAAGTTGCCAGAAGAAGTAGCGATCAGTATTTTAGCTCAAATTATTCAAGATTTTAGAAGTATACCTAAAGAGATCGAAGCGCAAAAAGCAGCACCCCTCAAAATAGACAACGCAGATTTTTATATCAATCCAGTCTGTCAAATTCCAGTTCAGAAAAGTACTGCCAAACATGTTTTACAATACAAGGCTGAAAAAGTCTATTTCTGTTGTGATGGGTGTAAAGTGAGTTTTGAGAAAGCTCCAGAAAAATATATGGAAACAGTAGTGTAATTATCTTGTTAAAATATGAATAAATATCGGAGAACTTGAGCGGAGATTGAAGGGTATTTGTTTACAATTAATTGCAGAAAGTGCTTCCAGAACTCCAAGTTTTGGAAGCACTTTTATACTATTTATTTTAGAATAAACACTAATTACATTGTTCAATAAGTTTCTTGAAATTTTAAATTGTTGCTGGTTGCTAGTTGCTGGTTTCTTTTTAGGCAGAACTAGCAACCAGTAACTAGCAACGGGATGTTTTAAAACACCCACTTATTTATTGAACGATGTACTAATGAACATTTTTCTTATATTCTGCAAAGCCTATTACCTCCTCTCGCTACTCTTTTTTTATAATTACCTCTATAGGCAAACAGACCTGCTCACACTCAATTCCCAATAAATAATCTTCTACTTCACCAGAATCTATGCGACCATAAGGCGTCATATTATCAGTATTACTTAATCTAATTCTAAAACCTACTAAACTCCCTGTAATAGCTGATGTAGGTATTGGTATGGTCAAATAAGTAGGGAATACCCCATTTTCATTGTCTTTTAAATCTGCGACTACTTCGTTGATTAAATCAAAGTCGCCATCTCCATTCCAATCTATCCAAGCTTCTACATAGGCGGTATCTCCTGTGGTATTGGTTACACTTATTGGCAAACGAATAGTACCTCCAGGCCTTGCATTTAATTCAGCAAAAATAGTCACCCCATCTTCATCATCTGCCCCATCATTATCATCTCCAAGTGCTTCAGCATGCGGAAATCCATCATTATCGACATCTACCGTATCGCCTAGGAAAAGTCCTGTAATTATTCGATGACTTGGACCGCCTGTAGAATCATAGGTTTCGTAGTCGTTTATGCCTGTTGTACCATTAGCTAAGTCTGGTAAATCGCCATAATCAAGAAGGGGGCTAAACCCAAAATCAAAACTATGGTCAACGTATCCCCAATCACCCGTAGTAATCGCCGTTGCAGGTAGATTATCAAAGGCATTTGCAGGACTGGAAGTGACTATTTCTGCATCCGAATCAATGGCATATCGATTGGCACCTGAATCGGAGGAATCAATGGTCAATCGGTATTTTTTGCCACTAATAACGCTAGGTTCGCTCAAATTTTTGATTAATACATAAATTACACGAAAT
>JAFMDF010000274.1 GCA_017857395.1 Bacteroidota bacterium
ACTAGCCGTATAAAAAAGGAGTTGTTGGTCATTGGAGACGTAGGGGAAATATTCGTTATTGGGCGTATTAATAGTCTCTCCAAGATTTTGGATGTATTTGACCGTAGAAAAATTAATTAATTCTAATGCATTTTTACATGCTCGAATACTGTTTGGCAAATTTTCTAGATATGCTATTTCAAATTGCCGCTCTTTTTCTCCATTAAAACCAAAATCATCAATCCGTTTAGCTTGTAATTGGTCAAATTGATAGAAATAATCTAAAGCTTTTTGATACTGCCCATTTCGATAATACACTCGACCCAATTCAAAATATAAGGTTCTGGAAAAATTGGGATTTAAATCCAGTACTTTTTCATACTGTATAATCGTAGAATCATATTGTTCCACTAATTCATAGCAAGTGCCTAAACCTCTCCAAGCCGCCGTTAATGCTTCATTAGCCTGAAGTGCTTTTCTAAAAGATTTAATGGCTTTTTCTGGTTTCCCTTTTAATAAAAAAGTTTCTGCTTGTTGATAATATGCTCCTGCTTTTAGAGCATCTGTTTGTGCCAGAAGTAGGGCTTGATTTAAACAGAGAAGACTAAAGAAGGCAAGCAATTTAACGAAGACACAGCGCATAAAAAGGATTGTTTTTTTAATAACGGCTGTTACATTAAAAGTAACATTAGAAAATAGTTGATTGATATATTTAGTTTTTTATTAATTCATTGATCATTCTTTTGGTTGATTTTACGAATTAAATATTTTAATAATTTAAAATATTTTTTATTTCATAAAAAACTGATTATCAATTTTATAAATATTATAAAAAAAAATAAAAAAACTGAAAAGCCAAATTTACTTTGTTTTGGAACAGATTTTGGCTTAGTTCTATTGTCTGTGAGAAAATTAAAGAGGAGTTTTTAGGATTCAGACAGCATTATTATCAAAAAATAGAATTCCTCAAAACATATTATTTATCCCATGAGAAAATTATTGACACAACCATTGCCTTTTGGCAATAAACGGCTGAAAGCCAAACTTCCAGTATTTTTAAATCGATATTCTTTATCGAATTTAAACTTTCCTTATTCGCCTTTATCCTTAATAATAAACTAGTATTTATAGACCTGTTCTTTTATAGAACATTATTTTGGATATTGACTTTCTATCGCTGGAATAAATCGAATGCACCTATTTAATGAGCTACAAATACTTACACACATAAAGTACCTATTATCAAATAATCGACACATTTTATGATGGACTCTTTTTCCCTTCTGCTGCGTTAAAAATTATTTCCGTAGCGGTGCTATGCAAAGAATGCCAACCCATCCGCAAAGCGGTTCACAAACGGTGTTTGTTCATCTTGCAGAAAGAAAAAATAGCCTCATCAAAAATGACGATTATTTAACACTAGGTACTTAGCTCAAAAAAATAACAAATAAGTAAATATACTTACACATAATACTTATTTTTCTACACTTACAATTCCTCAAAACTTCACCTAAAGCGTATTTTTAAATTGGTGTTATTGTGTTGCGTTGTTGCCCTGTTGCCGTGTTATACGGTAGAAGAACGTAACATCACAACAACGCAACATCGCAACTCTAATTCTTAGTAACCAAACTACACACCTACACACATCGACGAAGTTTGTACTCAATCATCATACTTTAAAATTAATTCAATTTTTAAGGTGAAAGATTGGCAGACAATATTTTAATTTACTAAGAACTAAACAATGAGAAAGCTAATTTCGCTTACATTATTTTTGTCCCTCGCCTCTAGTCTTTTATTTAAAGTAACAGACTTTTTAGTGCCTGACTTAGTCGCAACGACTACAGAATCTATTGCCAATAGTCAAGCATTTACTGACACTAATTCCAATGCGCTTTTGATGGGTACGACGGTTTCTATTGCAGATGCTTCTTTAACGGAAGGTAATACTACCTCAGATAAGGATACACTCAAATTCGTCGTAACTAGAAGTGATGATGCAACTTCTTTTGTGATATTGTATAACACCATTGATAGTACAGCTTTAGTTGCGGATAATGACTATGAAGAAACATCAGAAGTACTTACATTTTTTGCTTCATCTGGAATTATGGCGGATACGATTAGAGTGCCTGTTGTAGCAGATTTTAAAACAGAGTTGGATGAAATAGTAAAGATGAATTTATCGCAAATTTTAAGTATCGTCGGTACTACTTCTTTTACAGATAGTTTGGGGCTTGGAACGATTATGAATAATGACACGTCCTATTTTTCTGTAAGAGATACTTTTATTAATGAAGGGGATGCAAACATAGATTCGCTATGTTTTATAGTGGATTTAACAGGGGAATTGGATACGCTTTTTCAATATGATTATGAGACAGAAGATAGTACAGCAACTATGTCAAGTGGGGATTATATGACAGGAACTGGGACGGGTGTTGGAACAGGAAGCGGAAGTGGTATTGGGACAGGAAGTGGTTCTGGAATTGGTATGATGCCTCTTTTTTTTGGTGGTATAGATACTATTAAAATAGGGATTAATGATGATTCGCAGGTGGAAAAAGATGAATTTTTTAAATTGGTATTTTCTAATCTTCAGGCTTATGGGCGCTCACTTTTCTTTCTGAATAATGATAGTTTGGGAGTAGGGACTATTAGGAATGGTGCAATGGGCATGATGAATACAGATGTTGCACAAGTTTGGATTAGAGATACGTCCATTATAGAAGGCAACTCAGGTAGAGACACTTTAAAATTTGTAGTTGCGGTAGATAACCCTGTTGATTCGCTAGGCCTTGTTTATATGACGATGGATAGCACCGCATCTACAACAACAGATACAGATTATGTGGCCGTTGTCTTAGATACTATTTATATGAATGGATTGATGACAGATACTATAAAAATTGCGGTCAATGGAGAAGGAAAAGTAGAGTTAGCGGAATTCTTAAAAATAAAACTATTAGATATTTTACCTGGTGACCGACCAGTTAGTTTCTTAGATAGTATTGCTGTTGGTACGATAACAAATGACGACCAAGCAAAAATTGCTATTCGAGATACGATGGTGGTGAAAGGAAGTGGAGGTACAGATACCCTTAAATTTATTATTACTAGTACGCAATTAGCAGATTCTATCGGAGTGGTTTATACCACGATGGATAGCACGGCAGTAGCAGGAAGTGATTATATTAGCCAATTGGATACGATTTATTTAAATAATAGCTTGGTAGATACCATTAAAATTGTAACGATTGATGATAATATAGTAGAGTTAGATGAATACTTAAAAGTTGCTTTAACCGAGATATTATCGGGTAATCTAGCCGTTTGTTTTATGGATTCTTTAGCAATTGGTGCAATTGGAAATAATGATACGGCTAAAATTGAAATCGTCAATGCAACGATCATAGAAGGCAATGCAGGAACAGATAGTTTAAAATTTGCGGTCAATAGTAGTAAACTAGTGGATTCATTGGGAGTGATTTATACTACAGTTGATAGTACGGCTACCGCTGCGGATAATGATTATATAGCGGTAGTAATGGATACTATTTACATTAGCGGTTTAACAGACACCATTAAAATTGCGGTTAACGGAGATACCAAAGTAGAATTAGACCAATATTTAAAATTAAACTTAATGGCTATTTTACCTGGTAATCGAGCCGTTTGTTTTACTGATTCTACGGCAATAGGCGCAATTACAAATAATGATACTGCATATGTAGCGATTAGAGATACGATGATGATAGAAGGGGATAGTGGTATAGATTCCCTATGTTTTGTAATTGATTTATCAGCAGCAGTCGATACCACTTTTGGTTATGATTATAGTACGATGGATAGTACGGCTACCGTTGCGGATGGAGATTATGTGACAGAAACTGCTCACCTTGATTTTAGCAATTTAACGGATACGATTTGTATTGTACATAACGGTGATACACAAGTAGAATTGAATGAATTGATTCAATTAAAATTAGCTACTATTCAAGCGGGTGGGCGACCTGTTTTCTTTTCAGATAGTCTTGGTTTAGGAACAATTGTTAACGATGATGCGGCTAATATTAGTATACGAGATACTTTTTTAGTAGAAGGCAATGGAGGTGTTGATAGTTTACAATTTGTGGTCACCACAGATAAATTAGTAGATAGCCTAAAAGTTGTTTTTACGTCTTTTGATAGCACGGCTCTTATAGCAGATAATGATTATGTGATGCGGACAGATACGATTTGTCTAACAGGTTTTACGGATACTGTAAAAATTGCGGTGCAAGGAGATAGAAAGGTAGAATTAAATGAATTTGTTAAGGTATCTTTAATTGAAATAATACCAAATAATCGACCTGTATTCTTTGCGGATAATGCAGCAGTTGGAACGATTATGAATGATGATACTGCTAGAATTACCATTCGAGATACATTGCTTGTAGAAGGCGATATAGGGACGAATCAATTAAAATTTGTAGTAACTTCAGATTTAGAGGTCGATACGATGGGGCTAGTTTATATGACTTTTGATAGTACAGCAACACTAGTAGATAATGATTATGTCCTGGCTAGTGATACCCTATGGACAAGTGGTTTTGGCGATACGATTAGCGTGACTGTCAATGGAGATATGATGGTAGAAAATGATGAATTAATTAAAATAGCATTAAAAGAAATTCTACCAGGAGATAGAGCTATTTTCTTTGCGGATAGTTTGGCTATTGGAACAATAGAAAATAATGATACCGCTTTTGTATCTATTCGAGATACGATGATAATAGAAGGAAATACAGGAACTAGTTCCTTATGTTTTATTGCTAGTTTATCTAATCCAGTAGATACTGCTTTGGGTTATACTTATGCGACAATGGATAGTACAGGAACGATTGCGGATAATGATTATGCAGCAATTTTGACTACGGGTAATTTTACAGCATTAACGGATACTTTATGTGTGACGGTTAATGGAGATAACAAAGTAGAATTAGATAATTATTTCAAACTCATGTTGTCCAATATCGATGCAGGAACTAGACCTGTTTTCTTTAAAGATAGCTTGGCAATTGGAACAATTACCAATGACGATACAGCACAATTAGTGATTAATGATGTGGTGTTAGAGGAAGGAAAGGTGGGAACAGTGACTTATACCTTTACGGTAACATTAGATCGTCAATTGGATAGTGCCTTAACCGTTGATTTTGCAACTTGTGATAGTACGGCAACAACTGGTAATAACGATTATATCGCAAATGCAGGGACATTAAATTTTGCAGGAATAGCGAATGAAACAGAAGCAATTACTGTTACAGCCTTGAGTGATGAAAATGTAGAAATTGATGAAATTTTTAAGGTCAAATTGAGTAATATTATTGCAGGTGGTTTAAATGTTGTTTTTGGAGATTCGATTGGACTTGGTGGTATTCTAAATGATGACTTTGACCCTACGATTGTGGATCCTTGTAATTGTTTAGCCAATGAAACTAGCGTTGGCGCAGGTGATGGACAATTTTCAGAAACGATTGAAGTAACGTCTCAAAGGGGAGAGACTTGGTATATTACTGCCGTGACAGGTTTATACCGAGCGCCAGGAGGCACTTTCCCTCCAGTAAAAGGAGGAACTAACTATCCTTTAGTTGCTTTTACCATAGGTGCAAGTGGGCAAAAATTAGCCGCTACAAATTTAGGTAATGGTTTGAGTCAGTATTCTTTAAATGGACTCCATGTAGATGAAATAGGCTATGAAATTACGGTGACGAATGGAAAAGATGTGTTGACCATTGGTAATAATTGTTCTTATGAACGTGCTTGCGGAGGTGCTCAAAAAGCAACGATTCCTTTTTATGCAGGAGTAGCTGGAAGAATGACGATTCAAAACTGTACGGCAGATAACCGTTTTGTGAGTGATGGTAAACATCTTTATTCAGATGGAACTGCTCGATATAATGAAATGACTATATGTCCAAATATTACGGGACAATTGCTAACGGTTGCTTTCCAAGATTTTGACTTAGCGGCAGGAGATACCTTAGCGGTTTATGATGGAATGAATACCACTGCAGCCTTTATTGCGAAAGGTAGTGGAAATAGTATCTCTTTAATGAATGGTGGTTGGGTAACTTCTGATTGTGACCCGAATATTAATCCTAGTGGCTGTTTAACTTTTGTTTTTACGACCAATGGCGATAATAAGAAAGGTTCTGGTTGGGAAGCAACAATAACTTGTGAATTAGAAGGGGTGACTAAGTTAAATCGGGTGGATGATGTCTTTGCTTCCGCTGGATGTGATAGTTTAAAAACACCAGTCAATTTAAGAATACCAACAATTAGTCGAAGTAGTTCAAGTTGCTTATTAGCGAATGGGGATGTAATTGTTACTTATTGTGATGTGAGAGATACTTTGTCCTCAGGCTTATTAACTTATCCAGTCTTTCCATTTGGTACCTACCCTGTAACCTACAAGTTATTAGCGGATACTACTATTACGACTTCTAATACAGTACATGTTTCAGCGCCTTCTCTAGTCTGTAATGATACCGTGATTACGACGATAGGGCAAGGCTGTGTGACAAGACTGCGACCAGACGATTTGATAGAGCGAACCTGTGATACGATGGGCCTTAATGTAAATCAATTATACAGCATTAGTGTAAAAACAGATACTGGAGTAGTTGTCGGTGCTTATCCTAACTATCCCATATTAGATGCGGGAAAAGGTGGAAATATTACCTGTAATAACTATTATGAGGTAACAATTTTCAGAACCTTACAAGCCACTATGAATGGCTGTAGCCAAAGTAATATTGATTCTTGTACAAGTGTCGTTAAATTAATAGATGGTATTAAACCTGTATTTGTAGAAGTGGAAACAGATACGATTTTTGGTTGCTATGATATGTCTTTAACGCAAAGCATGCTAACGGAACCAGTAGTTATTGATAATTGTGAAATTGATAGATTGGTGGCAGATATTCCAGCTAACTTGAGTGGTGGTTGCGAAATAGGCCAAACGATTACCGTAACTTGGACGGCTTATGATTTATGTGGGAACACAAGTACAGCGACTCAGAATATAAGAATTCAACGACCAAATAGTTTTATCATCCCTAAGGATACGATGTTAAATTGTGGCGCTGCTACGAATCCTGAATTAACGGGCTGGCCAAGAATTGATTCTAATGGAGATGGGATTGGCGACCAAATAATTACACCAGATAATGTTTATTGTAATTTTGAATTAGTTTATACAGATCAAACAATTCCAGGTACTTGTGGTGCAAGTTCAAATATTCTTAGAATCTTTACTTTATTTGATGATTGTGAAAACGTAAGCGAAGCCATTCATATTGATACTCAATATGTCGTATTACGAGATACAATAGCACCGCTAGTCAATTGTCCAACTGGTGGAACAAAAGGTAGTTCAGTGAATCCTTATGTTTTCCGGACAGCTTATAATACTTGTACTGGTTTGCCAGGGACAATTCCGCCACCGACTGGTACAGACGATTGCGATACCTCCTTAACAGTGATTCAAAGAGGTGTTTATAATGCAGCAACTAATGTTAGAGTAGCTACAGATTTAGCTTTTTTAAATCCTTTAGAAGTAGGGACGTATAGAGTAGCCTATGCTTTGCGAGATAATTGTGGAAATAACTCTGAAGTTTGTAATGTCTATTTTAATATTGCTGATCAAACCTTACCAACAGCTATCTGTTCAGACGAATTAGTGGTGAGTTTAGCTTATGGTAGTTTAGTTATCACTGCGGAAGATATTAGTGATGGTTCTTTTGATGCTTGTGGGATTGATACTTTATTGATTAGAAGAACTCTTTGTGGTAGTGCTACAGAATATGGAACAGATATTAATCCTTTTGTTGCTGGAAAATTTGGAACGGAGTTTGATGCCAATGCATGGTCTTCTTCGATAGAGATTGGTTGTTGTGATATGAATACGGCTATCAAGGTTCAATTATTAATTTTTGACAAAGGTGGTAACCATAATAGATGTTGGTTAACTATTTCGCCAGAAAATCAACCACAAGCTGTTTGTCGAGATTTACCAGATGCAATGGGAACTTGCGAAGATTTTAAAATGAATTATTTAGGGGAAAGCACTGATTTAAATGGGAATAAAGCCTTTGATGACGAGGAGTGGCAACCAATTCAAGAAATCTTATTAGACGACCTTAATCGGCAGTTTGGCAGCCCAGCTTGTGATGCGACTAGTACGGTTTGTTTAAATAGTAATATCGAACAAGAATATCAATTATTGAAAGAATCTTGTGGGGTACAAACGATGAGAAGAAGGTTTAGAACTAGAAATTTTGATGCGACGCCTTACCCTTGGTATTACCAAAATATTACGATTAATTATCGACCAGGTTGGTCCTTTACATTCCCTGCGGACACAACTTTACAATGTGGTACAACGGATGTAGGAAATATTCCAGAAATGTTATTGGATGTAGATAGAGGAACGTGTGACCAAATTGGCTGGGAAGTGAAAGACCAAGTTTTTGAAACAACAGATGGTTCGTGCTTCAAAGTCTTACGAGAATGGTCTGTGATTAATGCTTGTCAACATTCAAATGTACAAGAACCATTTCAATTGCCTAGAGACCAATTTGGGGGCACAGTAACGGCTAACTCTAAGCGAACATTTAGTTCTGATGATGTCATTTTTGGTACTGCTTTGAATACACAAGGCTACTTTACCTATACGCAAGTCATTATCGTCATGGATAATGAAGCACCAATTATTACGATTGCAGATGTAGATACTTGCATTATGGGCGTAGCTGATGTTGCACCTTTGAATGAAGGGGATGTAACACCAGGTGCGGCACCTTATGAATGTGATACTTTGAGATTATTCTCTGCTACAGGCATGGATTGTACGAACAGTAATCAATTAGATTTTAGTTATGAAGTTTTTGTAGGAACTACTAGAGTCAATATTGGAACAGGCAGTTCTTTCTATCAAGTAGTCGAGCCTAATGTGGCTTATACCATTCGATTTTCCGCTGCTGATAATTGTGGAAATATCGGTACAGAAGAAAGAACCTATACGTTTAGTGATTGCCGAAGACCGACTGCGCTTTGTCGGAGTATAGCATTGAATTTTAATAGTACAGGAACGCTTATTATTGATGCGGCAGATATCAATGCGAATAGTTATGATAATTGTACGAGAACTAGCGATTTAGATTTAAGGATTTGGCATCCTGTTTTGAATATAGGCGCACCAACTAATTTAACAGAAGTCTTGGCTTTACCAACTTCGGTTACTTTAGATTGTCGATATGCTAATAATTCAAGCGCCAATCTATATGTCATAGATGAAGCCCAATCATATAGTTTATGTACAGCAAATATTATCATAACGGATAATTTAGATGCTTGTGGATTTGCTAGACCGATGATTACTGGTAGGATTCAGACAGTCACAGGAGATATGGTTGACCAAGTAGCTATAGAATTGACTGGAGATGGAGACATGCCAAGTATGGTCACAACGGACGGTAGTGGTACTTTTAGTTATGCTGTTGAGAAAGGAGCAAATTATACGGTCAAACCAACCAAGGATTTAAATCCACTAAATGGCGTATCTACTTTTGATTTGGTCTTGATTCAAAAGCATATTCTAGGGTTAAAACGATTTGAGTCTCCTTACCATTATATCGCCGCAGACATCAATCAATCTAAAACGGTTACGGCTTATGATATGGTTGTGCTACGTCAGTTGATTTTAAATATTGTCACGGAGTTTCCGAATAATGAAAGTTGGAAATTTGTCAATATGGATTATCCAATGGAAGTACCGAATCCATTATTGGAAGGATACGAAGAACAGCAGCAAATAACTAATATTGACACCGACATAGCCTTAGAATTTATGGCAGTAAAAATAGGAGATGTCAGTGATAATGCACAACCTAATGCGCTGGTAGCGGGAGAAGACAGAAGCTTTAATGGTCTTTTAGATTTCCGTGTAAGTGATCAAAAAGTAGAAGCTGGAAAATCTTATGTTGTTGATTTTAGCCTAGCTGATTTGAATAAAATTGAAGGCTATCAATTTACTTTAGCTTTCGACGGATTGACTTTTGAAAATTGGGAGGGCGGATTAATTGGTGAAAATTACTTTGGATATTCATTAGCTAAAAGAGGATTTATTACTACGAGTTGGAATCAAGCAGGTAGCACATCATTAGTTAAAAACGAAGCAGCCTTTAAATTGAGATTTACAGCGAATAAAACGGGATTATTAAGCGAAATGTTGACCATTAATTCTGCTTTTACTGAAGCGGAAGGATATGATGCAGAACAGGAATTATTAGATGTGCAATTGGTCTTTGAAGATAAAGTAATTGGTAGTCAAGTACTGGAATTACAACAGAATCGACCCAATCCATTTAAAGAAGAAACGCAAATTAATTTCTATTTACCAACAGCCTCTCCTGCGACTTTAACCATCCTAGATGTGCATGGAAAGGTGGTCAAAACCATTCGTGGAGATTATGAGAAAGGCGACCATAGCATTGTTTTAAATCGTCAAGATATAACAGGCAGTGGCTTATTTTATTATCAATTAGCTACTGCTGCTGGAAAAGTAACGAAAACAATGTTAGTCTTAGATTAGGAAATGTATTGGGTATTTTAAAAATAATGGATACGCCTACGCTAAATAAGAAACATAAAAAACCAATTCTAATTTAACCTACTTACACAAAAGTTTCCCGAATTTTCTTTACGAAGGTTCGGGATTTCTTTTTTAGTAAAGTAGCTTGAGCTTCTAGCCCGAGTAGCATTCTTTACGACTAAATTTCTCTACTCGGATAAGATGTCCAAGCTACCTTATCAGCGTAATTCCTTCCGAATCACAAATTTCAGCCCAGACCATTTTTCGTCTACGGCACATTTTTTAATATCGACTAAACTAGTTGTTAAAGCCGTATCCCGAACAATATATTCCGTTAAATCAGTTGGAATCTTGTTCGCTTTTTTATACCAAGAAACCCAAATAATTCCATCCCGTTCAATTTCATTTTCTAGTTGAAAAATGGATTGTTCAAAAGTGGCAATGTCTTTAGCAAAAAGGTGAATAAAATTGGCGAGTTGGGTATTATTCGCAAGTAATTCAACTCCTTCAGGAAGTGTGCCCAATAAGGATAGGATATTATCGGGTGGATGAATAAAGCGGACTTTAAAGTTTTCTTTAATGCCCAATTTTTTCACTAAAGGTGTTTTTGAATATCCAGCCATTGTATTTCAAATTTGAAGGTTTTAATTTTGCTTTTTTAAATTTTAGTTAAAAGAAACGCTTTTTTCTAAACTTTTTAATAAAATAAAAGGTATTAATTAGGAACAACTTAATACAAGAATTGAATTAGTGAAGGATTTAAGGAGGGTAATATTTTAAATAAATAGCAATCCTTTAAATCTACATCAAATTTTGTAATCATTTAAGTATTGAAAGTTGTTGAATTTAATTATAAAAAATAGACTAAACTTATTATTATGGCTATAATGATTACGGACGAGTGCATCAATTGCGGCGCTTGTGAACCAGAATGCCCAAACAATGCAATTTACGAAGGTGGAGTAGAGTGGGCGATTTCTGATGGTACTTCTGTTACAGACGATTATCAATTGGAAAGCGGCGCTACAGTTGGGGCAGATGCTCAAAACGAACCTGTCGAAGAAGATTTCTATTATATCTCTCCAGATAAATGTACAGAATGTAAAGGGTTTCATGAAGAACCTCAATGTGCGGCTGTTTGTCCTGTCGATTGTTGTGTAGACGATCCTGAACGGAGAGAGACAGATGAAGTGTTATTGGCAAGAAAAGCAAGATTACATTTGTAAAAATAATAAGATAAAGAAAGGAGCATAAAGCACTGAATTGGTGCTTTATGTTTTTCTTTTAAAAAAAAATATAAAAAAATAAATTGCTTAATACTTGACTTATTGGTGATTATAGTTTTATATTTGCACTCGATTTTAAAGAAAATCATTGATTAAGCGAAAGTAGCTCAGCTGGTAGAGCACGACCTTGCCAAGGTCGGGGTCGCGGGTTCGAATCCCGTCTTTCGCTCAAAGTCTTCAAAAAAGAAGGCTTTTTTTTGTGTCGATTTAATGTACACACTACCTGCCCGGGTGGTGGAATTGGTAGACACGCAGGACTTAAAAGGAAATGTTTTCCATTTCAAATTTGAGTGCCCTTGGAGAAATCCTTGGAGTAGAACTTCTCAAATTCGGGGAAGCCTTCGCTGATTCATTTAGCATGGTAATCCCGAGCTAAGCCTTTCAAGAAATTGATTGGAAAGTGTAGAGACTTGACGGGAAGTGCCTACGTTCTTTCGAGAATAAGGTAAAGAGAAAGTCCAGACCACAAAATTTTGACAACTCGTCGAAATCGCAGCTAAAGCTGTAGTTGGTAAGAAAATCCTGTGGCTTCGGCCGTGCGGGTTCGATTCCCGCTCCGGGTACAAAAGCCTTTGCAATTTTTTGCAAGGGCTTTTGGCGTTTTTATACCTTTCTTTTATTATCTTTATGGCAAAAAATCAGATGGCAAAAGAATGGTTTATAAAGCAAAGAATTGGTGAGGAAAATTTTATTGAGATTTGTGAAAATGCACAATCCATGTCCGAGGCAGCTTCAAAACTTGGACTTCATTTCAACTCCTTTAAAAAAAGAGC
>JAFMDF010000625.1 GCA_017857395.1 Bacteroidota bacterium
TGAATATAGAATTAAGAAACTATCTCACCAAAACATCCAACGACTTCGTGATTTAAATCTCTCCTTGAAACATCCCCTAATACAAGAACGTAAAATTTGCTGTTTAAAGGCTTTATAACATCCATATAATTAGGGTGCGTTATAGACTTTTCAATGGCGAAGCCATATTAAATTTATAGACTTAAGGGGTCGGACATATTTATTCGGATAATAATTGTCGAATTGTTTTATTGCTATATTGTTGTGTGACAATGGGTTACGATAACAATACAACAATTTTAACAATACAACAATTTTGTCCGACCACTTACCTATCTACCAATTAATGATTTAAAGAGCATCTATTGCTTTCCCATCACTTTCGAAAAATCACCCTACTTTTATACCTTATTAATTGATTCCCCTTACCTAAAATGAGAAACAAGCAATGCCTGTTGGTTTTTGGAATGCATAGAAGTGGCACTTCTGCTTTTGCAGGATTACTAAAGGAGATAGGCATACCTATGGGAAAGTTAAAAACAGGTAGCTTTGATAACCCAAAAGGATTTTATGAAAATAAAAGAGTGGTGCAATTTAATGACCGAATCTTAGGTTTGCTTGGGCAATCTTGGTCATCAATCATTGCGTTGCCAGATAATTGGCTACAGATTGACCAGATTGTTGCATTGAAAGAAGAAATCAAAATTTTTCTTCAAACAACTTTTAAAAGTCATCAATTATTCGCGTTAAAGGACCCACGTTTTTCACTCACGTTACCTTTATGGAAGGCCATTTTCTCTGAATTACAGATAGATGTAAAGCAATTCATTTTAGTAAGACACCCTTATGAAGTAGCGAATTCTCTTTACGAAAGAAACCACCTAGTTCCAACTAAAGGCTTGGCTTTGTGGATGAAGTATTTATTAAATGCGGAATTTGCTTCTAGGGGTAATAGTAGAAGTTTTATCAATTACCAAGATTTTTTGATGGATCCAGTGTCGATAATGAATCGAGCGGGCATAAAGTTTAAGGTAACAGCTTTACAATTAGAAAAAATTGCTAAAAGCTTTATTGATTCGAAACTCAGGCATCATCATAGCCAGCCAGTTATAAAAGAATCCTTACTTGGGCAGATTTATCAGCCTATTATAGCTTTGACTAAAAATGACCACGATGATACTGCTTTATCTACTTTAGATACGATTAGAACAGGAGTAGATTATCAGGTCATTATTATTAAAGAAGCATTAATTGCAAGTTTAGCGATTGATTATGGAAAAGGCTTTACAGAAGTAGAACGCATTATTAAACCTATTCAAGTAGATACCAAACAACTTACTTTTTCGCTACCTAAAAAAGAAGGAAAATTACCCAAACGGATACAATTTTATCCAGCAAATGTTTTAGCTGCTCTTCAAATAAAGGGCGTAAAATTATACGCAGCGAATCAAGAAGAAATAGCTATTAAAAAAGTGATTCAAACCCCTTTGTTGGAACATGGTTCTCAATTTATTTTTAATCAAGAAGGATTTATTGAAATTGAATTAGTTGGAGCCAACTTGATACCAGCTATTTTTCAAGTTGATTTAAATTATTTAAAATTTAGAGAGCAGGCAGAGGAAGACATAAAAACTATTGGTTGGCAAATAAAAGATTGGCGGGAGGCGCAATATAAAAAGAGTATAGATAGTAGGATAGGGGAAGGTGTTTATGAGCAAGAAATGGAGCAGCCTATGTTTTGGATAACTTTTTTAGCCATGTTATTTAAATATCCTGCTCGTTTTTTAAAACAGACTAATGCCGCTAATTTTAGAAAATTAAGAAGGGCTTTAGCTAATGAATCGCCTATTTTGATTTTGAGAAATTTAAAAATATTACTACTTAATAAAAATCGGAATACACTTATTGAAGAAACTTCGACTAAGGCTAATAATAATGAAAGACCTGTTTTAACAAAAACTAATGAAAATATTAAGCGCCGAAGTGTAGGCCAAATCTTATATGTTGCCCAAGATTTACCGGATTATGATAATTCTAGTGGCGGTAGAAGAGCTACTCGCCTTTTGGAATTATTGGCTCAAGAATTGGATGTTTATGTTTTTTCATTGGGAAGTAAGCCACAGAAATATAAAGCCGAATTAAGTAAAAGAGGCGCAGTTGTTTTGGAGACTACTAATTACCGGAAAATTAAAAAGGCATTTCCAACTTTTACTGCTATTATTTACAGCGTTTATCGGACTTACGAAGAATCGAAACGTTTTGTAGAATTATATCCCAATGCAAAAATAATTATAGACTCTGTTGACGTCAATTGGTTGAGAGAAGAACGTTCTATTGGAATCTGGGAAGGACTGACGGTAGAAAGAGTGGCCAAAAATAAAGCCAAAGAGGTTGCTGCTTATAGAGAAGTGACCACTATTTGGGCAGTTACAGCACAAGATAAACAGGTCATTTTAAACGAAATTCCGAACGCAGATGTTAGGGTTGTTTCCAATATACATGAACCAATTTTAACTACGTATCAAGATAACGGAACGAATACCATTTTATTCATAGGGAATTATACCCATTATCCTAATATTTCTG
>JAFMDF010000626.1 GCA_017857395.1 Bacteroidota bacterium
GCAATTTTTGGGAGAATCTCTTTTTATTCTCAACTGGTTAGATAAACTTGTCAAAAAACGCGTTGTTTTATGAAAAAATTGAACAGGATTTTTTGTTTTTTTGGACTTTGGTCCCTTGGGATTTTTGCAAGTACCTCTTGTATAGGTCAAGTTACATGGACGGGTGGTGGAGATGGAATAAATTGGACGAATGCAGATAACTGGTTTGATGGCGTTTCTACAGGTGTTCCAACTTCAACGGACGATGTTTTGATTCCAGATGGAAATACAGTGCAAATAAATGTAGCTGGACAAGTAGCTCAGTCTGTTTTTATTGAGCTTAATAGCACCTTAAATATAACCTTGATGGGTAGTTTGACTATTGATGGAGTAGGAGGAGGAGGTTTTTCGCCGGGAATATTATTAAATGGTGGTGGAACACTCTCTATCGCTGAAAATGCTAGTTTGACTATTTTAAATACAGGATTTGATGGAATAGCGGTTACGGAATCGCTTTCTACGATAGATAATGCAGGTACCATTACTATTGGGCCCAACATAGGGGATTCTTTTGGTCATGGAATCTATGTTGGTGTTGGTGACGGCGGCAATATTGGAAGCTTAAATTTGACGAACCAAGCTACTGGATTAATTACTAGTGCTACTGATGTTAATATCGAAATAAATTTTCTTTTTATTCAAGATGGACCAGGAACTTCTATAATTGATAATTTAGGTACAATTGATGTAGATATGGACAATTCTGGCGGAGATTTCATTGGAATCGAGGCGGCAAATGCGTCTTTTTTTAATAGGACTAATGCTGTAATAAAGGTAGAAAATGTAGCAGTCGATGCCTTTTACTTCATTAATGGTTCTACCTTTACCAATGAAACAGGGGGCATGATTACTGCTACTAATGTAGGTTCAGATGCTTTTAATTTTCAAGATGGTTCTACCTTTACTAATGAAGCAGGAGGTATGATTACTGTTAATAATATAAATGCTGATGCCTTTAATTTTGATGGTGGTAGTACACTAGATAATTCTGGTACCATCAATGCAACAACTATTGGTGATCAGGGTTTGGATATTAGCACACCAGGAAGCGGTACGAATCATGCTACCGGAATCATAAATATCACTGGGGTAAGAAACGAAGAAGCCATTGATGTAACAGGTACTTTTACAAATGATGGCGTGCTTAATATTTCTGACATTCAATTATTATTAACAAGTGGGCAGTCAGCTATCCATGTTAATAGTGCTACTGGTTCTTTTATCAATAATAATCTAATCAATTTAGCGCTAACTAAGGCTGATAGTATTGCAATTGAAGTGGATGTTGATGCCGACTTAACGAATTCTGTCTGTGCTGTTATAAA
The DNA here is from genome assembly GCA_017857395.1 of Bacteroidota bacterium. Lineage (GTDB taxonomy): Bacteria > Bacteroidota > Bacteroidia > Chitinophagales > Saprospiraceae > JAFMDF01. The sequence continues at coordinate 1,365 of JAFMDF010000626.1, forward strand.
TATCACGACTGAAAACCCTATTATTAATAATGGGACGATTACGAATGAAGGAACAATAAGTACCGTATTCTCTGGAACAAATACGAATACTGGTATTTTTATAAATAATGGGGTAATAGCCAGTCCAAATAGCCTATTTAAAATAGGAGGAACTGATAATGCTTTAATTGGAACTGGTGCTGTTCAGACTAGTACAACCGGTATCATTTCTGGCTCAACGACGGTTTGTACAGGAACAAATAGTACTCTTTTAACTTTGAGCGAACATAGCGGCACCATACAAAACTGGGAGTCTTCAACCGATATAAATTTTAGTAGTCCTACCACAATAATGAATATGTTGACTACTTATACAGCGATGGATCTCACGGGTACTACCTATTATAGAGCAGTCATAAAAAATGGAGCATGTGATGCAGTCAATTCAGGAATTGCAACAATAACCGTAGATCAACCAAGTGTAGGTGGCACGGTGATAGGTTCAACGACGGTTTGTACAGGAACGAATAGTACTACTTTAGCATTGATTGGAAAGACAGGCACTATCCAAAACTGGGAATCTTCCACGGACATAGGTTTTAGTAGCCCTACTACAATATCCAATACTACAAATACTATCGAAGCGACGAATTTGACAGCTACTACTTATTATAGAGCGGTTGTGAAAAATGGAGCATGTGATGCTGCAAATTCAAGCATTGCAACGGTGACGGTAGACCCAACTAGTGTAGGTGGAACAATTGCAGGCGCAGCAACGGTTTGCACAGGGACGAATAGTACCTTATTAACTTTGAGTGGGCACACAGGAGAAATTCAGAATTGGGAATCTTCCACAGATATTAATTTCATTAGCCCTGCACCTACAACTATAGCGAATACTAATACAACTTTGACTGTTGAAAACTTGACAACTACCACCCATTATAGAGCAGTAATAAAAAGCGGCGTTTGTTCCTCTGTAAACTCAGGAACGACTACCGTGACTGTTTCTGCAGACCCACTTACTGTTGGTGGAACCATATCCGGCGCAACGACAGTCTGTACGGGTACAAATAGTACTGATTTGACTTTAAGTGGACACACAGGAAGTATTTTAAGATGGGAATCGGCTACAGATAATATATTCACAAGTCCTAGTACTATAAATAATTTAGACTTTGGACGGAAAGACGTTCAAAAAAAATAGGCAAAACTATTG